>JBDTGD010000057.1:0-3433 GCA_039937595.1 Ginsengibacter sp.
CAGGCTTATGAGAGAGGTTTTTTTCAATTGGGATTATATGCCGGCAATTCATACTTGAAAATTAATAACGAGCAATTAACCGATTTTGGAGCAACCGTTGGTTACGGTAGAAATTCTTTTCGTAGTCCGTTAGGATGGGTAACCTCTCTTGCAATCGGAAGACAAGGAAGCCAGAATACAAATATCCTGAGCCAAAATTATGTAAGGCTTACATTAACGTTATCTTATCTTGATTTCTTTAATAGCAATAAGCAGCAATAAGAACTAATCATTTTTCATTGGGGCCTAAAATTGCAAAAGACCTCCGTCCAGTAAACCGACTTTTAGCTAAGATTTTTATTTTTTCAATAAGGCTATTTCAATACGCTGGTTTGATGAAGGAACAACCACGCGCAGTAAATGAAGATTTATTGATGATTTTTAATCAAGGGATTATGCAAGCCTTTCTTAAAATGAAAATGCCGCTTACGGCGAAACCCTAATGCCTTACCTTTTTAATAAAAAGATTTTCTTTTTATTAAAATATAAATTTTAGTATTGGATAATATTTAAAAACTAATTGCATGAAAAGTTTTTCTTTTTATTTCTGTGCTGCCTTCGTAATATTATTTCTTTCGCAGTGTCAGACGATTACTAAAAAAAGTGTGGCTGGTACGAAGCTGACAGTTACTGATGATTCGATCCACGTAAAGTTTCAGTTAGTGGCTTATGGGCCGGAGCTTCCGACGGAGATTAATAATCCCTTAGGTCATAGTGGCGGCAAATTTATAACTGATACCCGTGGAAAAATATGGATTCTTAAAAACGATTCTATTCTCCCGAAACCATTTTTTAATATCTATGATAGAATCGGAAAACAAGATAAAAACTCCCCGGTAGGAATGATATTCAGCGTTGCATTTCACCCACAATATGCGACGAATCATAAATTCTATGTTTGCTATAATGCGCCTTCAAAGGTTAAGACCATGAATGCCAAACTTATTGTTTCCGAATTTACAGCAAGCGCCACTAACCCTGATGAAGCCAATATAAAGTCGGAACATGAAATCATCGAATTTAGAGGAGCAACTGTGCAGGGTAATGGCGCCCAAATGGCTTTTGGCCCCGATGGCTTTTTATACATTTCTCTTGGTGATGATAAAGCCGGAGATACGAGCTATCATTTCCATGCGCAGGATCTAAGATATTTTAATGGAAAATTACTTCGAATTGATGTTGATAAAACACCTTATGGAATTCCGGATGACAACCCTTTTGTATCAGTAAAAAATGCAAAGCCAGAAATATTCGCTTATGGATTTCGAAAGTTATGGCGCTTTTCATTTGACCCTCTGAGCCATCAAATATTTGGAGGCGACGTCGGCGAAGACAGAGATGAAGAAATTGATATGGTGACCAAAGGTGGTAATTATGGCTGGCCTGCAAGAGAAGGCGATAGTAGTTTTGAAAAGAATATTTCAAGTTCTCAAGGTGGTTTTACTTCTCCGATAAATACCTATACCCACAAAGTGGGCATCTGTGTTATTGGAGGAAGTTTTTATTATGGAAATGAAATTCCGGAATTAAAAAATAAATATGTTTTTGCTGATTGGAATGGAAGCATGTTTGCTCTTTTAAAAAATAAATCGGGTAATTGGGAACGTCAGCCATTGAAAATAGTAAACGAACCTTTAACCCCATTTTTTATTTGCGGTTGCTCAGCAGATGCCGATAACAATTTGTACGTGATGGGATATTTGACCGGCAAAAAAAATGAACAAAAAGGAGTTGTGTATAAGCTAGAGCATCTATAGGTCCTATATTCAAAGTTGTTGACGGAATGCTTATGAATATCTGTAAAGTAAAAAAATAGGCCTACCTCATTTCTCTTGAAAAATTTTAAAACTTATCTGTAATTATAAAGGCAATTATCCCCTTTTGATTTTAGCTATGAATAGTAGTATGCTATTAATAATAGCATGAATCCTTTTTGGATTTCTTAGCCTTACCTATAGGCACCATCTTCAGTAAGCCAATAAATACCTACAATTTCTGTTTTCCCAACTCTTAAAAAAAATTATTAAACATTTGTTTAGTTTTAAACATTTGTTTAATTTTGCGCCCTCAATAAAAAATGACCAAGAAAGAAAACATATTAGAATCTGCCATAAAACTTTTCGGATCAAAAGGCTTTGAAGGAACCTCGGTAAGAGATATAGCCGCGGATGCCGTTGTGAACGTGGCTTTGATCAATTATTATTTCGTCTCCAAAGAAAAGTTATTTGAAAGCGTAGTGGAATACAGGGCCTCGGTTCTGAAAGGAATATTTTCTGAACTTTTCAATAATAAAGAACTTACCGCCATCGAAAAAATGGATATCATTATTGATAAAACGATCGAAAGGAAATTCTCTGATGCCAATTTTCATCATTTACTCCATCGCGAATTATCACTGGGAAGCCGCCCCCAGTGCAGGGAAGCGATCAGTGATATTCTGATGCGTAACCTTATTCCCGTAAAAAAGATTATTAAAGAAGGAATTAAAGAAGGCGTATTTAATAAGGTGGATATAGAATTGACACTCACCACAGTTGTCGGCACGATCCATTACCTGCTTACCTCTGACACCATGTGCAGAAAGATATTGGGTAAAAAGGAAGGGTTCAGTCCGTTTCAAAATAAACATTTAAAACAAAGATTGGGTGAACACACTAAAAAATTAATGCGTTCCTATTTACTGAAAAAATAAAAAATATTAAAAAGATGAGTAGAAGTTTTGCTAAAATTATCATTAAAACATTTTCATTCTTACCAGGAGCATTTATTTTTTTAGCTATGAATGTGATTTCTTTATCAGTAAAATCACAGGAAATAAAATCTCTTACTTTGCAGGAAACGATTAACCTGAGTTTAAAAAACAGCCATGTTTTGCAAGCCTCCTCCGCCAAAATTGAACAGGCCCAGGCACAGGTGAAACAAGCTCAGGACAATCGACTGCCGAGTGCAAGTGTTTCAGGTTCGTATTTGTACCTGGCAAATCCAAACTATTCTTTAAAAACAAATAGCGGAGGTTCTGATACTTCCGGAAATAAAGGTGGGCTTCCGAAAATAAACCAGGCGATGTATGGTATTCTTAATATTTCGCTTCCTGTTTTCATCGGGGGGAAAATAAAATACGGAATAGAATCTGCCAAATACCTGGAACAGGCCATGAGCCTTGATGCGGATTACGACAAAGAAGGTGTGATTCTTAATTCCGTGAATGCTTATATCAATTTATATAAAGCGAGTGTAACATTGGACGTAGTAAAAGAAAATCTGGTGCAATCGGAACACCGTGATTCAGTTTTTACAAGATTGGAACAAAATGGTTTGATGGCAAGGAATGATCTATTGAAAGCGGAATTGCAAACGTCTAATATTCAATTGTCTCTTTTAGATGCTGAAAGCA
>JBDTGD010000058.1:0-6948 GCA_039937595.1 Ginsengibacter sp.
GAAAGTGTATAAGCAATTATAAAATAGCTGATGACTGGATATCGTATAATAAAATTTTTAAACCTCATGCAAATTGAGTTTCTTAAATTTAAAACAATTAATATCAGTACATAAAGATAATTATTGCATAAATAGAATTTCTCCCCTTTGGTTCATGTCCTCACGAACCATTCATAAAACATGAAAGGTGATCGCCGTTCCTGCTTAAGCTTCTGGCCAGGAGTAGAGACACGCCTTGGTAAAAATATTTTCTTTGAATTTGCATAGTGCAATCTACTATCCTCACTTATGATCAAAAAATATTGTTTCATATGCCAGGAACCTGTGATGGGTTTAAGATCAGGAAATGCTGTTTCGGGTGCCACGAACCACGGCAGGGGTAGCTGTAAAAAAAATTTTTAACACCTGAAAAAGTATTTAAGAAACCTGGTAAATTTCTCTTGAACCGGTTAAATACATATCATGGTAGCCCTGCATCTTTTCTTTCATCTTTTTCATTTCGTCACTGTCCTGCATATATTTCTGAAAGTTTTCTTCGTATGCAGTAAGGCTATTATATTTAGTGACCATTACTACCTTGTTGTAGGTGCCGGTCAGGTCTGTCATTATGTTGACCAATTCATCGTTGCCAGCCATCACTTCTTTAAACAATTTTGCAAATTTGGAAGCCTGGCCGGGCTTGCAAATAAAAATGTCGTGAACGATTATCATAATAGGAAATTTAAGAATGAATTAATATGAGAAAGAAATATTACACTAAGTTTTTAAAGTTTTAATTAAGAAAGAGGTGGTCACAAAAAACTTGCAAGCGGAGACTACAGGCGCAGGATTATTACTTTTTCATTTTGTCCATTCCACTCATTTTCTCGTGCATTTCCATCATTTCCTTGCTCATCTGCACATCATCTGTAAAACCCCAATGTTCAGAAATCTTATTGTTTTTAAATTTTACAACATCCACTGATTTTCGGTCAATACTTTTTCCGGACATACCCATAGACGAATCAGCAGAGGTGCCTGTAATATGCACCAGCGAAAATACATAGTCCCCATTTGCTGCGCTGGTAATCACATCCGCCTTAAGGCCTTTTACATGATTATGAATATCCCCAAGCATTTTCACAATACTATCCCTTCCCTTAATCTCGGCGCCATTGGGCCCGTCATAGTCAATAGCATCAATGGCAATTAAGGTGTCTATCGAATTGACATCTCCTGTTTCAATTGCTTGATATATTTTAAGGTTGTTTGCTATGTTTATATCATTTTGAGAAGGGGCAGTTCCTGTAGGAGAAGCTGATGGGGAATTATTGCAGGAAACTAAAAAAAACATAGCAACCGATGAACTGAACAAAATCTTTTTCATTGTTTTAATTTTTTGGTGATAAAATTGATTGACTGATGTGGCAATTAATAAGCGGAGTGTTACAAAGGGCGGGAAACCAAAGCTAATTTTTTTTTTGACAATAAAGAAATTTATTAGTCGCGAAAGTAAATGGCGGCATGGCTGTGAGAGGTGATATCCGGCTGTTGTTGGCGCCCCCGCCAACAAACTGAATGCGTCCCGCTAACTTTCAACCATTATATAAGAAGGTGGTCTCCAAGTGCTATTGATGAGGATGCCAACAGATGCAGGGGATATCTTTTACACTAAAGCAACAAAAAAAAATTCCTGCTTTTATAATTCAACTTATTATTCTCCCCAATTCGTGTCCTCACGAATCTTCTTTTAGTAACGAATAGTCACAGGTCGGGAAACCTGCGCCAGATGGACCCATAACAGTTGTTTAGTTTTGTAAAACAAATATCGATTTATTAACGGTAAACAATTGACTTTATTTCGGCTACCTGCCTGTCCGAAGGTTTTCGGCCAATAGGATTATGAAGCCAAATGTCTTGTGCGGAATTAAATTCAGCAATCCTGGTAAATTGTTGCTGTAATAAATGATGCCCCTTCAATTGGAAAAACTTTTATTCATGATGCTATTCTTTGAAATAAAAAAGTACTGAAGTTCAAAAGTCAGAGGCCGGAGGCCAGACGGCGGCATCCACTTTAAAAGAACACCGATAGGGGTAAAACTAATCCTTTCCACATACACAAATCTTTGCGCCTCTCAAATTGATAATCTTTTATATGGCACGACTTGTCCCGTTTGCCACGGGAATCATGGCTATCGCACAAAACCACAGCTACAAGGCGTCAACGAAACTTCTTATATGCTTGCAGCAAGACGGGGATGGTTAAACGAATTTTTGTTTCAAAGTTTCCTTAGTTACACGTGTCCGCCGAGGCGGAAACTAAGAAAAGCGGCTCTTTAATTATTTTATGTTTGAGCAAATAGCGAATTTTGGTTCTTGTCTTTCGAAAGTTACTAAATACAGCCGGGGTCTAAGGTATTTACTTTCTCAATAGCTCCTTTATGAATACAACTAGGGCTCCAGCAGCGATCAGTACCAGCCAGATTATTCTCAACGAACGAATAACAAATTCCGGGCTAGAGAATCCGATGCCTTCGTCCGCGAGTTTAAGTGCTCCATCTATGAAACCGGCTAGAAGTCCGATCAACAATATCACAAATGCAAATAGATTCTCGTTGGTTAGGGAATGCCATAAATAGTTTATTGTTGAAATTTTTTTAACTACAACCGGTGATAAATCATTGATTTTTTTAAATCTTTTTTCACCCAATAAAATTTTGTGTCCACTCCCACCTTCAACCGTGTCATACCTGAACCGATAACTTTTTTTACCTGCAATAATTTTTATAAATCTATAATTTTCATGTTTCTGGCCATTGTCCAGATTTTCGGGGAAATGAGCGGTGTAATTGTCGTTCGGCTTGTTGACTACGGCTCTCTCCTCACTAAGTAACCAAGGTTCCCTCATAGTCGTTCATATTTAAATTATTGCTTTCAGTAGACTGGCTGAGTAATTTTAGATCCGTTGGGTAATCTTCCGGGAATTTATTATTATATAAATTGCTGATGATTAGGCCTGCGGCTACCAATAATTCCATTACAATGTTGGTCGAATTTTCGAAAAATAGCCGGAATTCATCGTATGGATGCCATAATCTCCAATTGATCTGTCTTCTGTTATCAACCTCCAACCAAGCGTTAAGGTGGGGGTTATTCTTTCTAAAATCTTCAATAGATTTAAAGAGCAATCCGTCGGGGATTATGAGCGTTAGCAGTTGAAGCAGTTCAAGTGTTCTACCTTCGTTCTTCCTGAGAACCCCAGCGCTCGCCACAAGTATGTGGGGCTTGCATTGAATACATTCAAATCTTGGCGGCATGGATGGACCTGGCCCCGTGATGCCCGCATGCAAATGAGTGGCAGATTATACAGGATCCTAGTGGATCATTTTTATTCGCCCAGCTTACCCCGCCGGGGTATGGAGCAACGTGAGTCTTGCAGGCGTAACAATCAGCGGGCATCTTGCATTACTTTTAGGTTTTATCAAATAACTCGGGTTAGCAAAATAGTTAAAATTATTTTATCATCCAATATTAAGATGGATAAAACGGATAATCAGGTAATAAGCGATTCAAGGTGCTTGCAAATGTAGCTATGAAAAGACAGATCGTTAACCATCTCCTTGGTTCGTGTCCTCACGAACCATTCTAAAACCTGAAAAACAAAAAATGAAGGTAAATACAAAAAGCTGGTATTTGTTCGTTCGCTAGATCCAGACTCATCTTCTGAATAATATTTCACCATCCCCCAGAAATATTTCCTCAGTGCCTCCCAAAAATAACCACACCTAAAATAATCCCGATTATTAACGCAATTATAATGGCTACCCAATTAGTTCCGGAAGTTGATTGCGATTGCTGCAATTGTTTTTGATAATTCGATGCCAGGTTGTTTGCCTGCTCAATTAATTTATCTTTTTGTGAATCCCGGTTTTCAAGCGTTTGAATTTGCTCATTCAGGGATTTCATTTGATCCGCCTTCAAGGTATTAATTTGAGAAACCTGCGTCTCATGCATCGTGGTTACATCCTGAATTTGCTTCTTAAGATTCGTGATTTCGGTTAAATGCAAACCGGTTTTTTCCTCTGCGGTCTTTTTAGATAGATCTTGAAACGACTTTAATTTGTTAGTAAGTATAAGTAATTGTTCGGAATTATTTTTATTTGTCTCAACTATTGTTTTTTCATAGAGGGCTTTGGATGCATTAATCTGTTCATGTAAGTTTTGAATTTGTTTACCATAATTAGCAGTAAGCTGGGATGTGATATCCTTTGGTAATTTGGCTTTCGATTGTTCAAATTCTTCAAACCATTAATACCCTAAATAATTGAAATGACCGAAGATTTGTTAGAGTCATTGCGGCGCGGCGGTGGGATGGCCGGACGAGCGATCGGGCCTGCCTGCCGGCAAAGGCAGGTTGTCCTTGAATTTTTTGTTTCTTTTTTGTTCAAGCAAAAAAGAAAAAGAACCAGGACAACGATTGAATTAAATATAAAGCAGCTCCCCTTGGTTCGTGTCCTCACGAAACATTCTTAAAGATTCCACATCATGTAAATGATTATTGGCTTTAAAGATAATCATCACTTTTTACATTGGGAGGTTTCGATTCGTGAGGACACGAACCGGGTAGGGGGTTAAATGAAAGTTAAGCAACATCTACATTGGTAAAGTTGAATTCATTGATTAAATATAAGTACTTAATCTAAAAGATGTGGGTCGTGAGACTCGAACCAGGGCGGGAGCATGGCTACCGCACAAAACCATAGCAACCAAGCTTGCAACAACGGGTGCTTTTCAAATCCAATAGCCATCGGATGTCCGAGGGATTCTAAGGTTGCCAACCTTAGCAATAGTATTTTGAAGTTTGAAATAACAATCTTAAAGGTTGGCAACCTTTGCGACAATTGTATATACACCATAGGAACTGCACTGACAATCAGGCTACTACAAACATGAGTTCTTCTCCCTGAATATTAAGTTGTCTTATTTTTCGCTGAATGTTCTTCACTTCTTTCATTCTTAATTTATCCAGATATTCCTGAGGTCTTACCGGATTGTATGGTTCCTTTTTTACCAGCATATTCCATATTATTTTCGATAGCTTATTAGCGGTAGCAGTAATGGCTCCAGCCCTTCCTATTTTTCGTTCTTTTCTTTTAAAAAAATGAACCAGGTAATGCCCTGTTTGCATATTACCTATCGCATTGGCGGAATGCATAAACGCTTTTGCTAAACGCCCTTTCCCTTTTCGGGTATGGCTACTTATTACTTTGCCTCCTGTTTTTTTTATACCAGGCACCACGCCTAACCACGATGAAAAATGTTTAGCTGTCGGAAAGGCTTTTAAATCTAATCCGGTTTCAGCAATGAGGCATAAAACCAGCCCTAATCCAACGCCTTCAATTGCGCTGATATCAACTCCTCCCGTTAAATCAACGGCCAGTTGTTGCAGATTTATGTTGGCTTCATTTTTACGGGCTTTCTTTTTTTTTATTTTAATGCCTTTTGCAAGTGGAAGGTTTTCTTCTTTTTGCTTGCGTTTTACTTCTGTCGTTAATAGTTGTTTTATTGCTTCATCGCATTCATCTATTTTTTTATGGTAGTGTTGATAGATTTCGTAGCATTGGCGTAGTTCGAATATATATTCTTCGCGCCAGTCACCTGTGAGGGCAGCGATGATTTCTTCTTTAGATTTTTTTACGGTAGGTTGAGCTAATGATGCCAGCACTTTGGGATCACGTTCACCCTTTAATATTGCTTCAATAATGTCTTTGCCGGAACGCCCCATCACATCCCGAAGAACACTGTCCAACCGGATATTAATGAGCCGTAATGCTTTTTGCATTTTATTAATATAGCTTGCTGCACTATCTACCAGTGTTTGGCGATGACGATAATATTGGCGCACTTTTTCAGTAAACAGATCAGGCAGGAAACTTCCTTCCAGCATACCCATCGTATGCAGTTTTTGTATCCATTGACAATCCTGGACATCGGTTTTGCGCCCTTTTACATTCTTGGTAAACTTACCATTCACCAATATAGGATTCAGATTATATTGCTGTAGCAATACAAACAAGGGCTGCCAGTAACTACCAGTGCTTTCTAATGCAACAGTTGTAATCTTGTTTGCTACCAGATGTTCGCAAAGCGAATTCAAATTTTCAGTGAAAACGCCAAACTCTTTTACGTCTTCCTTGTTTTGGCTAATAGCTACGAAGTGGGAACTACTGCCCACATCAATGCCGGCTGCTGCTTCATTCACAACAGGCATCTTTTCATAGCGTTCTGTTTTTTGTTCTTTAGTTTTGTCCATATTTTTGATTTTATAAAACAGTCGCCAACAGGTTGCTACAGAAGTATTGAAAATATTGTATGCGGAATGTTTTTTCTGCCTTACGGCAGAATAACTCACCAATCTTTGTTTCTGAACATGACTGATTTAACACAGTCATATAATTGCAACCCCACCAGAATTATATGTGAGTTCTTAAGACATCACTTTGTCGACGGCTGGGATGGCGGCTGTTTTTATGAATAATACGCTAAGATATTTAAGTCTGGCTGATTGTTAATAGTGTATGCTGCTTTGTTGCGCCCCCAGAGCAGGATGAATTATATATGTACACGGAACGTGAACATATTTTATTTGTGAACAACCTTAGATATGATAAATCAAATTTTTAGAAAAAGAGCAATTCTTGAAATTTTTTAATGATAGATTGGATTGGCAATTTTTAATGATCTTAAAAAGTCATAATTTTTATTTTTGCCGTTGATATTTCATTTGGTTTCAGGATTTAAAGCCGAAGGATTTCTAACTAAAAAAAAATTATTTAAAACCTGATACTTACTTTTGCAACAGTTAACTAATCAACTATTGATATATGAACTGTAGCGAAATGCCGGATACACTCGGTTTTATGATTATCTACACAGGCAAAATGCTTTTAAAAAGCGTTAATACGGATT
>JBDTGD010000059.1:0-10893 GCA_039937595.1 Ginsengibacter sp.
AACACTTGAGAAGAATAACCCGCAACCACGTCAATTTTATGGACATGATTGAAATCTTTACTATAGGTAAGGTAATATTCTTCTAAAAAATCTTTAGTCTTGCTGAAGTTTTGACCCAAACCTGAAATAGCAGGTCCACGCGTCTGAGTAGGTGTAGCAACACTAAAACCATAACCCTCATTTGTACTCTGATCAAAGCCATAGTTAGCCCGTAATTTTAACCCCTTAACGATTTCCAACTCAGCAAAGGCATTTGCCAGAACCCGATCAATTTTATTATAACCCGTATTTTCTGTAGCTGTAGTAACCGGATTATTAATATCCCCCAGGTCATTAGCGGCTTGTGAAGTCCCCCAACTTCCATCAGGATTCTTAACAGGTATTGCAGGATTAAAACGAATTGCGCTCCATACCAAACCTGTTTGAGTAGATTGTGTATTGGGACTATTTCCTATAGTATTAGAATAGGTCACATTTTCGCCAATCCTTAAATGGTTGCCTACTTTATGCTCAGAATTAATTCGAAAACTATACCTCTTAAAATATGAATTAACAATCATTCCATCTTCATCATAGTAGTTACCTGAAAAGCTGTAGATAGAACTCGCACTACCCCCACGAACAGCTACGTCAGCATTTTGTACTTTCCCGGTCCTTAATAATGCCCGTTGCCAATCAGTACGTTGTACAGAATAATATGGATCACTCCACACTGACGGCACAGCTAAACTATCATTATTGTATGCTTCCGTCTTTAACGTTGAAAGCTCAGGGGCTGTAAGCATATTTAAATATTTTAGCGCTTTATTTTGGCCGGTATACAAGTTGAGAGATGTTTTCATCGGTTGATTAAACCCCCCTTTCTTAGTGGTAATAAGTACAACCCCATTTGCAGCCCGGGAGCCGTAAATCGCAGAAGCAGACGCATCTTTTAAAATTTCAACAGAAGCAATATCGTCGGGGTTTACATCATTGAGGGACCCTGCCGGTACGCCGTCAATTACTATCAACGGATCAGCATTATTAATAGTTCCTGTACCACGAATACGTATACTCGGCACACTTCCCGGTGAGCCATCATAACGAACTATACCAACACCAGACGCCCGTCCTTGCAAAGCTGATGCTACATTACTAACGGGTAAGTTCTTAAAGTCATCTCCTTTAACCGTACTAATTGCACCTGTTAGATCTTTCTTCGTCTGTGTTCCATATCCCACTACCACCACTTCATTCAAGCCAGAAGCAACCAATTTAAGCTTGATAACAATGTTAGTTTTATTTGCAACTGGTACTTCTTGAGTTTCATACCCTACAAAAGACACCGATAAAATTGCATCTTCCGAAACTGTTAATGAGAATTTTCCCGTAGCGGGAGTTATCATTCCCTCGGTAGTACCTTTTACCTGTACAGAAACCCCCGATAAAGGTTTTCCGCTCTCATCGGTAACTGTTCCATCAATCTTATGCTCCACCGCCAGATTTTGGACGTAAGTTTTTTCGAGGTTATTATTGGATAAAAAAGGAAATTTAGCTTCTCTTTTATGAAAAACCGTTTCAGTTTTCTCATTACTACCCTTTTTTAATTTTTTTGATGCTCGTGCTTGGGCGTCAATTGGCATTGTCCCTAGAATACCCAAAATAGAAACAAATAGTATGCAACGACCGCGGCCTGGCACCAACCTTTTTGCATGTAAGAAACGGAAGGGCAAAGTTTTTCTCATTCTTTTGTTTTGGAAGGTTAAAAAATAAAAATCCTGTTATTTATTATATAATTATGCGATGTTTTGAACGGTTTGAAAACACTTTTGAATAATGATATTGTTTTTTAAATCCGAGGTGCCATATTAAAAATCTACAGTTCTAAAATCTCCATACAACTATCAGTAGAGAGATCAATCTTTATCTAAATTTCTATCAAAATTGGGTTTAAGGGAATTGTTTACAAAACGTCGCATCAAAACTTAATGACTGATGAAATAATTTTTTAATAAAGTGTCTGCTGTAAAAACTTAAATACCTGGTAAGGCAATGAGTTTCTTTTAAGTAAAATTTTGGTCTTGAATTTTCATTGCAATCATTTTCTGGCTAAATTGTGATTGCTAATTTCATTCTTTTTTGCAACAGTTATACAATTAGCATACATTTATTTACGAAACCGTTTTCGCAAAAGAGTATTCATTAAAAAGAAGATATTGGGAAGAAAAATAAATATGAAAGAACTTGCGGTAGAATGCAATGTATCTGTGGCAACTGTTTCCAAAGTATTCATGGACAGTTATGAAATAAGCAAAGCAACAAAAAAAAAGGTTTTGGAAGCTGCTTCCCGATTAAACTATACTATCAACCCTTATGCCAGCAGTTTAAAAAATAAGAGAAGCAAAACAATAGCTGTTATACTTCCGGAGGTAGCTGATAATTTTTTTTCATTAGCTATCAACGGCATTCAATCCGTAGCAGAAAAAAAAGGATACCATGTACTAATTTATCTTTCTCATGAAAATTTTATACACGAAAAATCCATAGTTGCGGAATGCAGCAACGGCAGGGTTGACGGAGTACTTATATCAGTAGCCAGTGAGACTATTAGTGGTGATCATATCGTGAAGCTTCAGGATGAAAATATTCCTGTTGTCTTTTTTGATCGTGAATTTGAAAATCTGTCCGTTGCAAAAGTAATTACCAATGACTACGAATGCGGATATCTTGCTGCCGCGCATCTAATCAAAAACGGATGTAAAAATCCGGTGTTTCTTTCTATTTCTTCCTGTCTTGGAATTTGCAAAAAAAGATCAGAAGGCTTTTTAGCCGCATTGAAAGATAAAAAAACAGGCCATCCTGAAACTGCGGTAATTGAATGCAACGGAACTAAAGAGGAAGACAATTCTCAGATAAAAAAGCTGCTCCAAAGTAAAAACAGGCCCGATGGTATTGTGACATCAGTAGAAAGGCTGGCAATATCGGTTTACTTAGTCTGCCACGAACTGAATGTATCTATACCAGGAGCATTAAAAATGGTAGCATTCTCTACGCTGGAAACGGCTCCCATACTTAATCCGCCACTAACCACTATTGTTCAGCCCGCATTTGATATAGGCAAAACTGCAACCGAGTTACTATTCAAAGAAATTGAGAAAAAGGAATGTAAGATCGCTGACCAAATAATAATATTGCCATCATCACTTTTTGAAAGAAAATCTTCACAAATACGCTGAGTGTATCACTTCCAATTTATTTCATCTAATATTTTTGGGGAGAATTTTCACTTTTCCAGATGATGGAATTAAATAAATCTACCTGAACGTTGGGTCGCGTTTTATTCAACATTCGCAGTCTAGTAAGCTCTAATAGTAAACGAACTTTTATTCAATATTTCCGTTCTATTAAATCACGGAAATCAAATTTTTGTTCAACCAAAAAAAACCTTTTTCTACAATTGCATTTATAAAATTATATATTGTGGCAAAATTTACAACTTAACCAATAACCGGTTGCCATGAATCTTCACATAGCAGATTACCTGATAATTATTGTTTATTTTCTCTTCGTAATTGGCGTTGGATTTATTATTAAAAAGAAAATAAAAACGAGCAATGATTTTTTAACCAGCGGCAGAAATATTCCATTATGGATTACAAGTCTTGCTTTTATTTCTGCCAACCTTGGTGCGCAGGAAGTGCTGGGCATGGTAGCCTCGGGAGCTAAGTATGGAATTATGACCGTTCATTTCTATTGGGTAGGTGCCATATTTGCTATGGTTTTTTTAGGAGTTTTTATGATGCCATTTTATTATGGCAGCCGAGCGAGGAGTGTTCCTGAATTTTTAAAACTACGGTTTGACGAAAAAACGCGGGGATTAAATGCAATATCTTTTGCGGTGATGACCATCTTCTCTTCAGGAATTTCTTTATATGCCTTGGCAAAGTTGCTGGAAGTTATTTTACATTGGGATTTTGATGTTTCTATTTGGTTGGCTGCGGGTATCGTTATGGCCTATACTTTTCTCGGTGGATTAACCAGTGCTGTATATAATGAAGTACTGCAGTTTTTTTTGATAGTGCTCGGGATTTCTCCATTAGTCATTGTAGCATTACATGATGCGGGCGGATGGTCAAATATTAAAACTCTTTTGCAACCTGAAATGACACACGCCTGGAAATATATGGGCCATGCCGATTCTAACCCAATGGGAATTAACTTCATGTCGTTAATATTCGGATTAGGTTTTGTTATGTCATTTGGTTATTGGTGTACTGATTTCTTAGTAGTTCAAAGAGCCATGATGGCGAAGAATATGAACGCAGCGCAGCGCACACCTATCATTGCCGCCATTCCTAAAATGTTTATGCCACTCATCGTTGTGTTACCGGGCGTAATCGCTATTGCATTATTACAACCGGCCCTGGCATCAAAGGGTTTTCATATTCCTCAAGATGCAAATGGAGGACTGGATTATACAATGACACTTCCCGCCCTCATTTCTCATTATTATCCTACGGGTTTATTAGGCGTTGGCATTACGGCTTTGATTGCTTCCTTCATGAGTGGTATGGCGGGCAATGTAACTGCATTCAATTCGGTATTTACTTTTGATATTTATCAATCTTATTTTGTAAAAAACAAATCGGATAGGCATTATCTCATAGTAGGAAAAATGGTTACTGTGGTTGGCGTACTTTTATCCATTATTACTGCATACATCGCCACAAGTTTCAACAATATCAACGATTTTCTTCAATTGGTTTTTAGTTTTGTGAATGGTCCTTTGTTCGCTACTTTCCTGCTGGGAATGTTTTGGAAAAGAACTACAGGACACGGTGCTTTTTTGGGTCTTCTTGCAGGAACACTTGCCGCGGCAGCGACTCACGGCCTGACATTGGCGGAAGGAAAAGGCGGCTGGATTTATCCTTTATATGAAATACACAGTGGAATGGGGCAGGCATTTATTGTAGCCTCTGTTTCGTGGATTGTAAATTTTTGCACGACGATAATAGTAAGCCTTTTTACTAAGCCAAAACCTGAAGCTGAATTGAAGGGGCTTGTATATTCATTAACTGAAAAGCCGTCTTACCACCAGGATAAATGGTATCTTAGAGTGGTTCCTTTAGGATTGATTTTAATTGCCATTACTATCATTCTCAATATCATCTTCTTTTAAACAGAATCACTCATGTATAAAAAATTAAGTAATCTCGGATTTGTAATTGGAATTTTCTTTATAATTATTTCATTGATACTTATTATAGGAGGACTTTTATCTGCCGCTTTAGCTTATAAATTAAATTTTTATACCGGCTTTACATTCCTCTTATTTGGTGTTCTTATGGTATTTTTTAATTGGAATAAGGATATGTAATGAAAAAGGCCTCATGCCTGAAGCCAAGCGAAATACAAGTATCATAACAGTCTTCCATTTCTGATGCAGCACACTGATCTTTTCTTGCTTTTAGACAAGGGTTAGAGGAAACGTTTCTAACAGTAAACAAACAAATATTTCAGATTCTTATTTTCTTTTTCCTTATCAACTTCACAAATCAATTGCGTATTGACTCGAGCTGTTGCTCAAATCCGTAGATATTTACAAGGAATTTTGACAAGCATTTTTAAGAAAAAAACTTATAACAAAGTCTTCTGTCGTTTTTGCTTAGCAATTTTTGTGGCAGTGTTTGCCGTCAGTTAGGTTTGTGGGAGTAGCATTAAACATCAAGGCGTGCATACCTGGCGTGTGTTTCTATAAACTCTCTGCGAGGTGGTACGTCATCGCCCATTAGCATACTAAAAACTCCATCAGCTTCTACGGCGTTATCTATTGTTACCTGCTTTAATGTGCGTGTTGCAGGGTTCATAGTAGTTTCCCAAAGTTGTTCACTATTCATTTCTCCCAAACCCTTGTATCGTTGTATATGAACAGAATCTTCTTTTCCCGCTGCCATTTGCTGTATCCACGCTTTGCGATCTTCATCATTAAACGCGTAAGCCTGTTCTTTCCCTTTTTTCAAAAGGTATAAAGGAGGTTGGGCCAGATATACAAAACCCTGCTCTACCAATTCTTTCATATACCTGAAAACAAAAGTGAGAATTAAGGTTGCGATATGACTACCATCCACATCGGCATCAGTCATTATAATTAATTTATGATAGCGAAGCTTGCTTAAGTCAAGTGCCTTAGGATCTTCCAGTGTACCGATTTTTACTCCAAGGGCCGTGAACATATTCCTGATTTCTTCATTGTCATAGATTTTATGCTCCATTGCCTTTTCCACATTCAAAATTTTACCACGCAAAGGGAGAATAGCCTGGAAACTTCTGTCCCGTCCCTGTTTGGCCGTACCACCAGCCGAGTCTCCTTCGACCAGGAATAACTCACACCGAAAAGGATCTTTATCACTGCAATCTGCAAGTTTGCCGGGTAACCCACCACCTGAAAGTACACTTTTACGTTGTACCATTTCGCGGGCCTTTTTTGCAGCCGCTCTTGCCTGTGCGGCCAGTATTACCTTTTGAATAATTGTTTTAGCATCTCTGGGATTTTCTTCCAGGAACGCAGTCAAGACCCTGCTTAATGTAGTATCAACAACACCCATTACTTCATTATTACCCAATTTAGTTTTTGTCTGGCCTTCAAACTGTGGTTCAGGAACTTTTACCGAAATTACTGCTGTAAGCCCTTCCCGAAAATCATCGCCTTCAATTTCCACTTTTGCTTTTTCAAACATGCCTTGCTTTTCGCCGTAACTTTTAAATACGCGGGTTATAGAACGGCGAAAGCCAGATACGTGAGTACCACCTTCAATCGTATTGATATTATTTACATAACTGAATAAATGCTCCTGGTAGCCTGTATTGTACATCATAGCCACATCAACAGTTACATTGCTCGCTGCATCGTATCCATCACAATAAATAACTGTAGGCAACAAAGGCTGACGGCTACCGTTTTTATCAATCAATTCTACAAATTCTACAATGCCACCTTCACTATAAAATGTTTTTGAATAAGTTTTACCTGCTTCGTCTTTTTCACGAAGATCATTAAGGATGATTTTAATTTTCTTATTCAGAAAAGATAATTCTCTTAATCTTCCTTCCAGTATTTCCCTGTTATATACTGAAACTATAAAAATAGAAGGGTCTGGTAAAAAACGAATAGTTGTTCCTGTTTTATCACTCGCGCCTATTTCGCGGACTTTATATTGCGGAATTCCTTTGGAATATTCCTGTTCAAAAGTTTTTCCATCGCGGTTTACGGTAACATGAAACTCAGTGCTCAACGCATTTACACAACTTACACCTACACCATGCAGACCGCCACTTACTTTGTAAGTATTTTTATCAAATTTACCACCCGCATGTAATACAGTCATTACCACTTCCAGCGCGCTGCGCCCTTCTTTTTTCATAATACCGGTAGGGATACCGCGCCCGTCATCTTCTACGGTTATTGAATTATCTTCATTGATAGTAACGGTAATGTGACTGCAATAACCGGCCAGAGCCTCATCTATAGAATTGTCTACTACTTCATATACAAGATGATGAAATCCCTTGGTACCAACATCGCCAATATACATTGCGGGCCTTTTTCTTACAGCTTCCAGCCCCTCAAGGACCTGGATACTATCTGCACCATAACTATTTACTTTTGGGGTCAATACTTCTGCAATATCTTCTGCCATATATCTGAAATAAAAAACAAATTTGTTTGTAAAAAATACTATGTGCAAATGTACGAAATTCAGGGGTTAAAAACTAAAAAACCAGACTGTTTAACCGATGCTTTTATTTCAGAATATAAGCTTACAAAAAATAATTTAAAATCAATTTTTGTTAGAAAGCAAAAATCTCTATTTTTGCACCCCCTGAAAAAGGATTATAAACTTAGGGAAGCTGGTTCAAACAGCTTAAAAAAGTTGAGACATAAAATTCCTCCTTAGCTCAGTTGGTTAGAGCATCTGACTGTTAATCAGAGGGTCTCAGGTTCAAGTCCTGAAGGGGGAGCAGCCACAGTAAAGGGTTTCAGAAAATGAAACCCTTTTTTATTTTGTTAAAAATTGAAACTAACACAAAGAAGATTTCGATTACTTTGTAACGTGCATCTGCCTGTAATTCGCCCCAGTTGCGCAATTATGAACAGCCCTGAAAATTATGAAGTTTAAGGGGATTGTTTTTTAAAGCATTAATCCTTATCCCTTACTGCCTAATTAATTTATCTTGCAATCTGTTTAATATTTATTTATGAAATTAGTATCTTATTTAAATGAAGATCATGCACAGTTAGCAATATTAGTCAATGGATATTTGTTTGACACAGATAACCTGCACCCTAATCTGCCAGTAACAATGACGATGTTTTTAAATTATTGGGAAGATGTTTTTCCGATTGCGCATTCTATCAACCGTACATTAGAAGAAGGAACAAAAAGATATCGTGCCATCCGCCTGGAAGAAGCGGAAATTATTGCCCCTGTGCCAAGCCCTACCAGTTGCCGTGACGCTTATGCATTTCACCAGCACGTAGCTATTGCCAGGAAGAACCGCAATGCGCCGATGATTCCGGAGTTTGACCAGTTTCCTGTTTTTTATTTTACCAATCATAATAGCATCACCGGGCCGGGCGAAATAATTTGCATGCCGGATCATTTCCAAAAACTGGATTTTGAGCTGGAAGTAGCTATCGTTATTTGTAAACCTGGCAAAAATATCAAAGCTTCAGAAGCTGATGAATATATTGGAGGCTACATGATTATGAATGATTTTAGTGCAAGAACTTTGCAATTAGAAGAAATGAAATTAAATCTTGGGCCAGCAAAAGGAAAAGATTTTGCTACCGCAATTGGCCCATGGCTGGTTACAACGGATGAACTGGAAGAATTTAAAATTCCTGCAAAAGAAAATCACGTAGGAAATGCTTACAATTTAAAAATGAAATGTAGCGTCAATGGAGTGCAGGTAAGTGAAGGAAACTTTGGTGATATGGATTGGACATTCGCGGAAATTATTGAGCGTTGTAGCTATGGCGTACAATTATTTCCCGGCGATGTGATAGGCAGCGGAACCGTTGGTACCGGATGTTTTCTTGAATTAAACGGAACCGGGAAATTAAATAATCCTGATTATAAAGAACAATGGTTGCAGGAAGGCGATGAGGTGGAAATGGAAATAGAAGGCTTAGGAAAATTGAAAAATACAATTGTAAAAGATGAAAGTGATTTTTCAATCTTAGAATTGAAGAAAAAATAATTATCCTTCGCAATAAACAAAGGAATAACCATGATTTCTATTTTTGATTATGTTCAAAACAATCAATTTAAAAGATGTAAAAACCGCCGAAGCGCAGAACTATTTGAATCATTCTATTGCGCCACGACCCATATGCTTTGCTTCTACCATTGATGCGCAAGGAAATGTAAATCTAAGTCCATTCAGTTTTTTCAATTTATTCAGCACGAATCCTCCTGTGGTTATTTTTTCACCTGCAAGAAGAGTAAGAAACAATACAACGAAACATACACTTCAGAATGTACTTGAAGTTCCTGAAGTGGTTATCAATATTGTGGATTACGAAATGATACAACAGGTAAGTTTAAGCAGTTGTGAATATCCAAAAGAGACGGATGAATTTGTAAAATCCGGTTTTACCAAAGAACCTTCTTTACTGGTGAAACCGCCGCGTGTAAAGGAAAGCCCTGTACAGATGGAATGTAAAGTACTTGAGGTAAAACATTTGGGAACAGAAGGCGGAGCAGGAAATCTTATTATTTGTGAAATCATGATGATGCACGTAAATGAGAACATCCTTGGAGAAAATGGAAAAATAGATCAATTGAAATTACATCATGTAGCGCGGCTTGGTGGCAACTGGTACGTAAAG
The DNA here is from genome assembly GCA_039937595.1 of Ginsengibacter sp. Lineage (GTDB taxonomy): Bacteria > Bacteroidota > Bacteroidia > Chitinophagales > Chitinophagaceae > Ginsengibacter. The sequence continues at coordinate 9,872 of JBDTGD010000059.1, forward strand.
GTCAGCGCTTATAATTTATTTGAAGTGGAAAAACCAAATATAGAACTGGGTATCGGTTTTGATAACCTGCCGGAATCCATAAAAGACAGTAAAATACTTACGGGAAATCAGCTTGGGCAATTGGCCAATGTGCATGAATTGCAGGTAATTAATCCCGCGTTCGAAGATGAGAAATTAAAAAATATTTTTCAATATTTTTCAATAGATCCCGTTGAAATGGAAAAGGAATTGCATTTGTACGCAGCAGAATTATTGGATAAAGGAAAAATTTCAGAAGCCTGGCAGGTGCTGTTAGCGTTAGCATAAAAAATAATATCTTTATACCATGAGCGCCGTAAAAATTTTACCACATTACACCTACGAGGATTATTGCCTATGGGAAGGGCGATGGGAATTGATTGAAGGAATCCCTTTTGCCATGAGTCCGGCACCTGCACCGCGACATCAATGGCTGGCTGCAAATATTATTCGGGAATTAGGCAATTCTATTAAAAAAGCAAAATGTAAGGAATGTAGAGTCTATGATTTTGTTGATATAAAAATTGAAGAAGACACCATTGTGCAGCCAGATGTTTCCATATTTTGTAAATCAACATTTGATAAATTTTTTGATTTTCCACCAGCATTAGCAGTTGAAATTTTATCACCGGCTACCGCTCTAAAAGACAGGCATAATAAATTTTATCTTTATCAAAGATTTAGTATAAAATATTATTTAATCGTAGAGGAAAAATCCAATGAATTGGAAATCTTTTGTCTTGAAAATTCAAAATACCTACTTCAAAATATTTCTCCGGAAAATCCATTTACTTTTTCACTTTCAGATGATTGTAAAATTGACGTTGTACTTAAAAATATTTGGGAATAATTTTTAACTTTTTACAAACTTTAGTCGTCACTAAACGCTGCAAACAATTGGTAATTTCACCATATGAAATATTGCTTTTTACTTATTCTTTTATTCCCCCTATTGGTTTTTTGTCAAAATAATTATTCTTACAAAAATTTAGTGATGGAAGGTG
>JBDTGD010000060.1:0-5221 GCA_039937595.1 Ginsengibacter sp.
AAAAGAATTACAAAGCTTATCGAATCGCATGTTGCAGCAAAGCGATACCTCACCTATAAAAATCCTGCTTACTTTGAAAAGCTTTCTGATGCCAGTAAGGGTACGTTAAATTTCCAGGGAGGCCGCATGAATGAAGAGGAAGCGAAGGCATTCGAGAAAGATGAATGGTTTGAATTATACATCACTTTAAGAGGCTGGGATGAGCAGGCAAAAGAAGAAAATGTGCCCTTGCCTGATTTACAGAAATATAGGGAAATGATGGTTCAACATTTAACTAAAAACTAAATTATGAGTATCGAATTGGTAGTATTTGATATTGCAGGCAGAACAGCTGTAGGCAAGGTAATATCAACGAGGTATTCAGAAGAGCTTTTGCTAACGGCGGAATTACCAATGTTAACCGGTGAATCATTGCAAATTTTGCCATCATTAATTCATTGAAAGTGAAGTTCATTTCAACCAAATTGTATTTCAGCAAATACCGTGAGACCTACGTAGCTATATTTGCATCAATTGTCACTTTCTTAACTTATGCTTCTGTATATGCATTCAGGAAACCCTTTACAGTAGGCAGTTACAGCATGGCGCCGCACATCTTTGGTATGGAATATAAAGATGCATTGGTAATAGCGCAGGTAATTGGTTACATGCTTAGCAAGTTTTATGGAATAAAATTTATCGCCGAACTAAAACGCTTTGGCAGAGGCAAATTAATTCTTTTATTAGTTGGCATTTCATGGACAGCATTGTTATTTTTCGCAATTGTTCCTCCGCCTTTTAATATTATATTCATATTCATAAACGGATTTCCATTAGGTATCATCTGGGGCATCGTGTTTACATTTGTTGAAGGAAGAAAAGCCACGGATTTTATAGGCGCGTCCCTTGCAGTAAGCTTTATCTTTTCATCAGGATTTGTAAAATCGGTTGCCGAATATTTAATGATTACTTATCATGTAACAGATTGGTGGCTTGCTTTTATGACCGGGCTCGTTTTTATCCTACCCTTATTATTTTTTGTTTTTTTATTAGAGAAAATCCCGTCACCATCAGAAGCGGATATCAAAAGCCGGATTGTGCGCATGCCAATGAATAAACAGGAAAGAAAAAAGTTTTTCCGGGAATTTGAGTATGGGCTTGTAGTGCTTATTATACTTTATGTGTTTCTAACAGTATTTCGAGACATACGCGATAATTTTGCTGCCGATATATGGAGAGAATTGGGCTTTGGTAATGAACCATCTGTTTTTACTGCAACTGAAATACCCATCACGTTGATTGTTTTAGCTATGATTGGGAGCATGATCCTGATACGCAATAACCGTAGGGCATTGGTAATAACACACATCATTATAGCTGGCGGCTTTCTGATGGCGGGCATCAGCTCCTGGATGTTTATCAACCATAATTTATCTCCGTTTATGTGGATGACGTTGGTAGGACTTGGTTTGTACATTGGTTATATACCTTTCAACTGTATTATATTTGAAAGAATGATTGCAACATTTAAGAAAGGCGGCAATGTTGGCTTTTTAATATATGTAGCTGACTCTTTCGGCTACATGGGCAGTGTGGCAGTTATAATAAGCAAATCTGTTTTCAGCAATAAGGTGTCCTGGGCCACCGCTTACTCTCATGGTGTAATGTATTTATCTGTTATTGGTGTTTTAGGTACGTTCATGGCGCTACGTTATTTTAATAAAAAGTATAAAAGTGAAAAAAATATAGAAATTGAACCTGGTAATTTAATTCTTAATTCTTTAGCCCTCAGTATAGAAGGAAATCTTGAACCTGAAATATGATAAATCGTGATCGGCCCAGGTATTGTGGAGCTCGCAACCGCATTGGTACGATAATTTTCTGACCTGAGTTTTACACAGTAAACAAACCTTTATTAGGAATTTTGATTTAATTCCTGCCAGGCCAGCATTCCGCCAGTTAAGTTTTTTACATTGGTAAAGCCGGTTTGTTCTAAAAAGAGTGCAGCAGTCGCGCTTCTTTTTCCGCTACGACAATAGAAGATCACTTCTTCATTCTTTAGATTATCAATTGTGTCCGTTTCCATATTTTGTATATCGCCCAATGGCAACGCGATACCGCCAATATTAAATTCTTCGGTTTCTTCGGGCTGGCGCACATCTACGAGATTTAACTTTTCTCCGGCATCCAATCGTTTTTTTAATTCCTGGGGTGTTATGTTTGTCATTTTATTTATTTTTTTAGTTGAGAGCTGTCTGTTTTTAGGGAGTCAATCACCGGGCGATTTGCCTGAATCCAAATATCCATTGTCTGCCCCGGCTGAATATAAGATGGAGTATTGTCAGAAGTTACTGCGTCCGGGTTTTGCCGGAAAATAAAAGCGTTTGCCGTATCGGATACGGTTCCTGAAGTAAGTATGGCCGCCAATAGTATACCGTTGTCTTTAAGAATATCTTTAGCTTGAGACACGGTCATCCCCGTTAAATCGGGAACAGGAATTTTCTTAGCCTCAAGGCCTCCTCCGATTACGAGGTCAATCGTTGAGCCCCATTTTACCAGAGTGCCCGATGGTATCTTAGCACCGTTGTAATGCTGCTCTAATATAGACCCTTTCATGAAATCAGGCCGGTAACTCGTGTCTCCTAATTTCAAATGATTTCTTGTGAGATTATCTAACGCAAAGCGGAAACTTAATCCTTCCAATTTAGGCATTTCTATCATTGGTAAAGTCGCAGGGTTCACGTTCAAAAAAACGGTCCGGTTTACTTTTACAGTAGCATTTGGATCCGGCAATTGTTTTTTTACGGTATTCAAAGGGATGCTATCGTTAAACAATGAATCCGTAATTACGACATCAAATCCCTGCTTTTCTAAAAGATCAGTTGCGGAATCTACATTTTTGCCAATAACGGAAGGTACGTTCAAAGATTCGCCATGATGGGTAATCCATCCAAGGGATTGAAAAAATATAAATCCCATCAAGAAGATCAAAGCGAATGCTATGAGCAGGTTTACAAGAAAACTTTGTCGGGCTATAAATTTAAACACATTGAATATATAAGTGAAAAAATAAGTGGTGCAATTTAGTAAAATTATTCAGGTAAACATTCCTGTATCAGCGCAGTGTAGAAATCCATGAGGCTCCAGCCCATAGCCTTCACCTGCTGCGGCACCAGGCTGGCTTCTGTTTGGCCGGGTACTGTGTTTATTTCCAGCATATAAGGTTCGTCCTCCTCCTCATTATAGATGAAATCTATCCTAATGATTCCCCGGCAATTAAAAATTTGATAAATTTTTATCGCCTCTTTTTTTATCCGATCTGTAAGGCTTTCATCAATTTCAGCAGGAGTAACTTCCAGGCTTGCCCCCAGGTATTTTGCTTCGTAATCGAAAAACTCTTTTTTGGAGATTACTTCTGTTATAGGCAACGCGATTATTTTCCCTCCCGATTGAAAAACGCCAATAGTAAATTCTCTTCCTTTGATAAACTCTTCTACCAATACCTGGTCGTCTTCCCTAAAAGCTTTTTCAATGGCTGCACCTAACTCTTCTGAACGCGAGTTTACTTTACTCATTCCTATGCTTGAACCGCCGTTATTCGGTTTTACAAACACAGGAAACTTTAAATTCTTTACCTGTTCATCAGGGCTGTTATAATTATTTTTGAACAATAAAATAGAATTGGCCACTTTGATTCCTGAAAAAGAAGCCACCGCTACTGTGTATCTTTTATTGAAAGTAAGGGCAGAGATAGCGCAATCGCAGGAAGTATAGGGAAGTCGCAGCATGTCAAAATAGCCCTGTAGTTTTCCATCTTCGCCAGGCGTGCCATGTATGCCAATCAGCACAGCATCAAAATGTATTTTTTCATTATTGACCAAAAGTGAAAAATCATTTTTATCCACTTCTATATGCTCTCCGTTGGTTAATTGGTAAAACCAGCCTTTAGTGGTGATGTCAATTTTATAATGATCATATTTTTCAGGATCAATATTTTTCTCAATTGTTTTAGCAGTTAAGTAAGATATTTCGGCTTCGCCGGAATAACCGCCGGTAACAAAGGCAATCTTTGGTTTCATAAGAATTAAACGCTATTTTTTGTAAAGTAAATATAATTTTTAATGATGAAAGCTCAAAGCTTAAGGCTGAACGCTGATCCCCGGATTATTACTGTTAACAACAAATTTCCATTCGCCATCACTTTCTTTTTTCCAGATGTTTAGGTAAGTGCCCTTTAAAGTGGTGTCTTTTAATTCCAATTTGTAAACACCATAAGTGTAACCCAATTCGCCTGATTTAGCAATTTCAGCGTGCATGGGTTGCCACGAAAGTTTGTAGGCGGTGTCGCTCAAAACGCTTATATAATCTATGGCATCAGCTCCTATAATGGGAAGATGATCCGGGCGCAACAAGACGCCTTCGTTGTCTATGTATTGCAGAAATGCTTTCTGCATGCCTATTTGCCTGCTCATATCGGAGAAGGCGATATCAGCGTTCATTATTTCCTGGGTAGAGACGCTTTTTGGCTCCACTTTTTTTACATCGCATGATGGAACTAAGATAGTAGCTATTAAAAAAAAGGCCGCAATTGAATATAATTTTTGATTTACTTTCATTTTCTAACAAAAAGGCGAAAGTATTTATTAAATACCCTCGCCATGTACAGGAAATATCACCTGCAATATTAGGCTGTTACACCATAAAAAAAATTATACATGCAATTTACCCTTTTTTCCTAATAATTCCTCAACAGTTTCCTGGTACATCTCATCGGGGATGCAACAATCCACAGGGCATACGGCAGCACATTGTGGCTCCTCGTGAAAACCCTGGCATTCTGTACACTTATCGGGAACTATATAATAAATATCGGTAGCAATCGGCTCGTTGCGTTGAGCTGAATCCATCACACTTCCGTCCATTAATGTTACCGGGCCTTTTACCGTGGTTCCATCTTCTAATGCCCACTCTACGCCGCCTTCATAAATGGCATTGTTAGGGCATTCAGGTTCGCAAGCTCCGCAATTGATACACTCATCTGTTATTTTTATTGCCATTTTTTTATGTTTTATTAGTTTACGAGGCTAAAATTATTAACGAAATTTGCCTGCATTGATTTAACACAAATATAAAGAGATAATTTTATCAACATGAATTTAGCGGAAAGAATTACGTTATTGGTAAAGCTGCAAAAGTACCTGGAAGAAGATAACAAAGAATTGAAAGCGGTAAAACAAAAAGC
>JBDTGD010000061.1:0-2154 GCA_039937595.1 Ginsengibacter sp.
GGCGATAGTTTAACGCTTTCCACTTTTGATGGCGCGAACGCTTATTTGGTTACTGCCAAAATCGATAATGAAAATAACATTTCCAGTGGCAAATTTTATTCCGGTGCAAAAGGGGATGAAAATTGGACCGCGGTAAAAAATGAAAACGCAGCAATATCCAGTGGGTTTAGTGAAACAAAAATAAAACCCAATTCCGGCAAGCCTGATTTCAAATTCAGGGAAAGTAAAGATGGGCATTTGGTTTCTATCAATGATAAAAAATTTAAAGGCAAAGTAGTCGTCATTCAGATTCTTGGTTCGTGGTGTCCTAATTGCATGGATGAGACAAAATTTTTAAGCGACTATTATAATAAAAATCACCAGAGAGGAATTGAGATAATTGGCCTGGCTTATGAGCGCACTACCGATTTTAAAAATTCCCAGCAAGCGTTGGCGCCCTTTATGAAAAGATTAGATGTTCAATACCCGGTTTTGATTACCGGGGTTGCCGTTTCAGATTCATTGCTTACGCAAAAAACATTACCTCAATTAGAAAAAATAAACGCATTCCCCACTACCATTTTTGTTGATAAAAAAGGAAATATCAGGAAGATAGATGGTGGCTTCAGCGGCCCTGCTACCGGCGAACATTATACCGAATTTAAAAAACAATTTAATGAAATTATAGATCGTCTTTTAGCGGAAAAATAAAAAGCTGATTCCCAACAAGAAGCCTGAAATTAATTGATTGTAGGGCCTGCCCCGATCGGCGGTGCATCGTGTGATGTATCTGTAACCGTACAATAATCCGGCTTTAATTAACCTTTCGTAACAAAGATTTTTTCACAAAAAATATTCGTCCCTTTTTTATTTAACCGCAGCTAATGCGCCGGCATAATCAGGCTCCTCACCTATTTCAGGCACCTGTTGCTCGTATACAATTTCCCCTTCAGGATTTGCAACAATCACTGCACGGCTCAGTAAACCTTTCATGGGGCCGTCCGCTATGAGAACGCCATACCCGTGTCCGAAATCGTTCCTGAAATCAGAAAGCATCACTACATTCTCGATGCCTTCAGCTCCACAAAACGCCTTCTGTGCAAAAGGTAAGTCTTTAGAAATGCAAAGAACCACTGTGTTGTTTAAAGCCGCAGCATCTTTATTAAATTCCCTTACAGACTTAGCACATATTCCTGTATTAACACTGGGAAAAATATTCATTATTACATATTTTCCTTTAAAGTCCGCCAACGATTTTTCATTAAGGGTAGTGTCGGTCAATGTGAAATCTTTAATTTGAGTACCCACGGCTGGTAACTTTCCTACTGTGTGGATGGTTTGGCCGTGTAATGTAATAGACGTGCCGCTTGTGTTTTCCATTGTTAATGTTTTTTGATTTTCTGATGATGTATTATGATTTGTACAACCTGTACCTAACACAACCTCTGCAAAAGCCAGGAATAAAATTCTGAAGATGGGTGCAGGATTGTTTTTAAGCCTAAGGCTTATTAAATTTCGCATCAAAGATACCAAAAAAGAAGGTAGGTTCTGATAACAGGGTGCATCCCAAATTTTCGTCATTTTATCTATTTCGCTGTAATGTTTGAGAACCATACAAGGCATACAAGACATTTAAGGGCAATCTTGTATGCCTTATGTGTCTTATATGGTTCAAATTATTTAGCAGACCCAAAAACATTGGATACAGTAAATAAGGAAATAAAGTGAATTTTTATTTTGAAAGAAATCATAGCGTTAATTTTGTCGCCATCAGTAATACGCAATCTTCCACGTTTGCACATTCCAATTCATTCACATGCGCAACTATTCATTACACGTCATCTTACTGCTAACCCTCCTTGCAGGCAACGTATTTACTATTTCTGCACAAAAAGTAACCGAGCCAAAAACAACCGAAGAATGGTCAAGGCCATATGAGCCGTTCAGGATAGCTGGCAACCTGTATTATGTAGGTACCTACGATTTAGGCTGCTATCTTATTACAACAACCAAGGGAAATATTTTGATCAACACAGGGCTGGCAGCATCTGCACAGCAGATCAAACATAACGTGGAAAAGCTGGGTTTTAAATTTAATGATATAAAAATCCTGCTGATAACCCATGCTCATTATGACCACGTAGGTGCGCTTGCAGAAATAAAAAAAATGACAGG
>JBDTGD010000062.1:0-4421 GCA_039937595.1 Ginsengibacter sp.
TCTCGCAAAATGTTTGGGTGGATATGGTGAACAACTTATTTATGGACTACATTACTTATGAAGATATTTTCATCCATGAAAAAAAGAATTTTATCCAGGCGGTGGCTCATGCCACAGGCGTTACAGAGGATAATTATACGGGAATTGAACTCGATCTTAGTTGCATTGAAAATGTATTAAGCAGCGACGTCACGCCTTGTGGAATTACATCGTTGCATGCGAGGCAGTTTATGAATTTCGTAGCAACTGATTCTAAAATTGCATACCTGCATCTTTGCGAGGGAGTTGCCAGATTAGAAAATGGTGAAATAAGTTCGTCCACTGGGAAACTGATTAGTTACCTGGTAAGTGATTTTTTGAAAGCGCACCAAAGGATGGGGTGAAAAGGATTTTGAACACGAAATTCAAGCTATCCAATCTATCCAAAAAAGCCGTTGTTTAAAAAACAACGGCTTCAAATATTACAAACTTTACTTTTATTGAGGACTTAGATATTGCGCGTAAGCATAGCCTTCCGCACCGCCATCAGTCTTTATTAACCACCATTGATCGTTGGTTTTACTTTGGATAGTAACTATTTCGCCGTGTGCGGCTTTGCCGACAATTTCCTGGTCAGTTCCCGGACCTTTACGTATATTCAGGTTTGTGCTATCGGTAGTTACTTTTGCTTTGGAACCTGCTGTCACAGCGACGTTTACGTCCAAAGCCAAATCACCGGCGCGATAATCAGGATCTATCTCATTATAGATGCCCCAGAGTTTATCTTTAGTAGCGCCATCAGGAACATCTCCGTCGATATGCAACACATCTCCTTGTTCGCTTATTTGCAGGTTGCTAATTCCTGAAGCATTGGCAGTATCAATGAGCTCCTTATATTTATCTTGTAATGCTGACATAAAGTTTTATTTAATGGTTAATTGATTAATGATTTTTGAAGGATGTAGGGAATTTAATGACTGCATCAGTGTTTTCAGATCGGACCTTTTAATACTTCCTGTCAAAGTGATTTGTCCATTGCTGACTGCGGCTTTTACGGTTGGGAAATCTTTGGTCGCATCGGTTACACCTTGTGTCAAGGCACTGTCGGGGTTCACAGCTGGCGGCGGCGGTGGTGGTGGCGGTGTTGTGGTTAAATTATTGACAACAGATTTTACGCCTTTGATTCCTTCCGCTGTAGTAGCTGCTATATTTTTGCAGGCATCATCTTTTACTTCTCCTGTCAATGTAGCAACTCCATCGGCAACAGTTGCTGAAGCGCCTGTGCATTCAGGTGTTGCCGCAAATTTGTCATTAATGTTGGTCTGCACCACTGAATCTTTTGGCTTACAACTAAAGAACAGAACAGATGCCGAAAGAAAAATAGCAATAAATGTTTTTGTCATTTTCATGATTAATTGATTTAATTATTTAAATAAAATGAATCTATTACAAATAATGTTCCGAAAAAAATAAGATATGAAATTGCGCTGACTATATTTTTCAACAAACAAACAAATAATGAGGTTTTCTATTCATCAACTTTTCATACCTCAACCCGGCACGGCCCGTTTCCACTGCGTCATTCATTGAGCGCATTCACAGTTTAAAAGCATCCACAAGGATACTTTATGAATTATAAGAAATAAAAATGCGAAAGGCTATTTGGAGAACTTTTTATTTAGAAAGAATCAGCGGGCATGTATATGAGATAGCAGCAGTTAGTTGTTAATTTTTTATAAAAGCAAAAAATTTATTTTGCTATTACGAAAGTGTTCGTACATTTGGCTACGAAATTATTCGTACTTAAAAAATAAATAATGAGTGATTCAGATTTGATAAAGCCCACAACAAGCGAGTTGGAGATCCTTCAGATACTGTGGGAGGAAGGGGATAGTACCGTGCGCGAAGTACATGAAATACTATCCGCAAAAAAGGCATCGGGTTATACTACTACTTTAAAGCTGATGCAAATAATGCACGATAAAGGATTGCTGCATAGAAATGATGAAGCCAGGTCGCACGTTTACACAGCCGCAGTAAAAAAAGAATCCATGCAAAAGCAGGCAGTCAATAAAATGATCAACGGAATGTTCAAAGGCTCTCCTGCCAAACTAATTATGCATGCTCTTGGAAATCATAAGGCAACAAAAGAAGAGATTGCGGAAATAAAGAAATACCTCAACGAAATGGAAAATGATGTTGCTGCGAAAACAAAAAATACCTCAAAAAAATAAAACCAGGATTTCGGTAAAGAGAGAAGTGGCGGAGCGAATAATTATCAAGTTTAAAATTTAAACGATGAATCAATTTAGTTTTTTGTTTTCACCAATAGCGAAGGCACTCGGAACGACTTTATTATACAGCCTGTGGCAGGCTTTTATTGTTTTTTGTTGTCTAAGGATTATTTTAAAATTCATCAGGCATTCGCCAGCAAGGTTTGGGTATAATATTTCCTGTTTGTCTTCTATTGGTATAGCGGCATGGTTCGTCATTACTTTTATTCGGCAGATATCATTGCGCCAAAGTGAAATTGTTTTTGGAAATATGGTGGGACAAGACGCTTTAAGCCAAATAGTTTCCAGCAACTATACTGCCCATGTTTCCGGCAATTTCTCGCTTTCTTTTTTTGATAATTATTTACCGTGGCTTACCGCTATTTATTTGTCTGGAATGCTATGGTTTGCTTTTCGATTGATGCTTGGTTATTTTCAAACCATTCGTCTTAGAACAGATGGACTAACAGAGATGGATTCGGCTTTTATGGATCATCTATGGTCATTAGCAGAAAAGATGAATATAAAGAAGCCGGTATACGCTTATATTTCCAAATACGTATTATCTCCTGTTATGATTGGATTTTTCAGGCCAATGATTTTATTACCGATAGCGGCAATCAATAATTTATCTCCTCAGCAACTGGAAGCAATATTGCTTCATGAATTAGCGCATATCCGTCGAAATGATTACTTGCTAAACCTACTGCAATCCGTAATAGATATTCTTTTGTTCTTTAATCCTTTTGCATATTGGATATCTAAAAATATTCGTAACGAACGGGAGAAATGTTGTGATGAAATGGCGCTGCAATCATCTGATCCTTATCAATACGCCAGGGCGTTGCTTACGCTGGAAGAATCCGGGCAAAACAATTATCGCCTCGTCATGGGCACTAACAACAAACCATCACAACTATTACATCGTATAAAAAACATTATGGAAATGAAAAACAATTACATCAAACTCAGACAAAAAATTATTGCCCTGGCGATAGTACTTATAGCTACCATTTCAATCGCCTGGCTTACACCAAGGGAAAATAAAACATCGAAAAAGATTGATGATGCGCCAGTTTTAAAAAAGGATCCTACACAAAAGATTCAGACGCTTCCTGCTTTATTAAAACAGATAAATTATTATAAAGCGAACAAGGACACAAGCATTCCACAAATGATTCCTCCTGCACCACCGCTTCCTCCTGCACCTCCGATAGTGGCTGTTCCTCCTGAAGTTCCCGCGCCTCCACCAGCATCACCTGTGGCACCGATTCCGCCCAAAGCCCCTGCGGCTCCAATTCCACCTGTTCCACCGCTACCACCTGCCGAATCAGTCGGTACAATGACAGATAGTTTTCCTTCTATGAAAAAATATTTTGATGGGCCGGAATGGAAAAAACAAATGGAGGTAATCAATAAAAGCACGATGCAAATGACGAAATATTTTCAGAGCGACGCGTGGAAAAACCAACAGAAGACTATGCAGCATAGTACCGCAGCGATGAACAAATATTTTAAGAGCCCTGAGTGGAAACATCAATTGGAATTGATTCATAAAAATACTAAATCAATCAACGATTACATTAACAGCCCCGAATGGAAAAAATATCTGGGGGACATTCAAAAGAGCGGCGAGCAAATGAATAAATATTTTAATAGTGACGAGTGGAAAAAGCAGCAAAAGGAAATCCAAAAAAATGCTGAAAAGATGAGTCAATATTTTAAAGGTGATGAATGGAAAAAACAACAGGAAAAAATAAGCCACTCAATGGATTCTTTAAAGTTCAATCTAAATACGGATGCGTTGAAAAAGCAGAATGCAGGCTTGCAGGAAGCCATGGCGCAGACCAAAAAATATTTTGAAAGTGATGCATGGAAAAAACAGTAGGAAGACCTTAATAAGATGATGGAAAAATATAATCGATTACAGGATCAGAAGAAAATGGGGCTGGAATAAATGGAGCTTCAAATAGTTTAAAATTCTAATTTGAGCTAAAGCTCAAATGCTTTTTGCCACAGATTACACGGATTTTCACGGATTAAAATTTGTTACATAAATTTATCCGCCGCAAAGGATAATTTTAAAGGCAGTGTAATATCAAACTCTTTTGTCTGAAGACTATTTACTTTTAGAGAATAGCCACAAACAAAATAGGAATTGCAATTGTA
>JBDTGD010000063.1:0-2168 GCA_039937595.1 Ginsengibacter sp.
GCAAGGTTAGGATTAGGATAAGAGCCACTCTTTGGTAAGATTTCAGGCATTCGATTATTTTTAAAATGAATAAATACGATTTCAGTAAAATTTTGGCCTATAGATAAGAAATCGCTTTAAATATAATTAATATTTTTATGCACCGAGTATTCCTATTTCAAGTCCTCGTATCTCCGCAAGACCTCTCATTCTTCCAATGGCAGAATACCCCGGATTGGAGACCTTGTTCAAATCATCCATCATCTGGTGACCGTGATCGGGACGAAAAGGAATTGACTTTCTGAATTTTTGCTGAAGATCTGAGATTTCTTTCGTGATAGAATACATATCATTGTCGCCACCAAGGTGATCCGCTTCGTAAAAATTGCCTTCGTCGTCTTTTGCTACATTTCTTAAATGAACGAAATGGATCTTTTCTCCAATACGTTTAACCATATCAGTTAAGTTGTTTTTCGCAGAGGCTCCAAGCGAACCCGTGCAAAAACAAACGCCGTTGGCCTTATTATCTACTTTATTTAAAAAGTAATCAAAATCTTCCATACCACTTACGATCCTCGGAAGGCCAAGGATAGGAAAAGGCGGATCATCAGGATGAATGGCCAATACAACACCACATTCTTCCGCCACAGCACTGATTTCTTTTTGAAACTCACAGAGATTATCCCGCAGTGAATCGACATTTATATCAGCATACAATTCAAGCTTCTGCAACATATCAGTAGTTGTTATCTTTTTTTCGCCGGGAATACCAAACATCACAACATCTGCTAAATCCTCCAACTGTCTTTCAGAATAATTCTGAAATCTGTCTTCAGCTTTCTGTAAAATATCCTTTGAATAAGATAACTCCGCATTTTTTCTTTTCAGAATAAATAAGTCAAAAACAGCCAGGTCCGCCCAGTTAAAATATAGTGCCAGTGAGCCATCCCGCATTTCATGACTAAGAGAGGTGCGCGTCCAGTCGTTCACCGGCATAAAATTATAAGTGATTACAGGAATACCACAAGCGGCTACATTGCGAATGGAAGTTTTATATTTTTCAATGTATTCTTTGTAATTGCCCGTTCTCGTTTTTATATTTTCATGAACGGTTATGCTTTCTATGACACTCCACTTAAATCCTTCATTTTCCAAAACTTCTTTACGTTTATTGATTTCATCTATCGTCCATATCTCTCCATGAGACACATGGTGCAATGCAGTGACAATACCTGTAGCGCCGGTTTGTTTTATATCATTCAAACTTACCGGATCAGATGGGCCAAACCATCGCCATGTTTGTTCCATTTTATATTTCATAAAAAATTATTTTAAAAAGTAACACCGGACAAGCTTTTATCAAAGCGTTCGTTCAAGTATTATTCATTTGTAAAGCCTTTACAAGAGTAACCTTATAATTACTAATAGCAATGGAATTTACCAATTTTATTTACGCAAACGATATCGAGAAAGCTGTTGACAATAAATTTATACGCCGGAAAATATTGAAAATCCGCCATCCACATTTACCACTGTTCCCGTAACAAATTTAGAAGCATCGCTCAAAAGCCATATCAATGCGCCGATAAGTTCATTAGGATTTCCGAAACGATTAAAAGGCGTCTTTTTAGTAACCAGTGTACCCCTCTCCGTTAGTGAACCATCTGCATTGCTTAAAAGCGTCCTGTTTTGTTCGGTAAGAAAAAAACCGGGTGCTATGGCATTCATTCTTATTTTATCACCATACCTTTTCCCGAGTTCTACAGCAAACCATTTTGTATAAATATCTATTGCGCTTTTCGCCATGCTATATCCCAATACTTTTGTGATGACTGTCTGCGGCGCCATGGATGAAATATTTACAATACTTCCGTTTCCGGTTTTTTTTATGGCTTCGCCAAAAATTTGTGTAGGCAATAAAGTGCCGAACAAGTTTAAGTCCATCACATCTTTCAGCGCCTGCATATTCAAATCAAAAACATCTTCTTCAGGTTTCACGATAGCTCCTGGCATATTCCCACCGGCAGCATTTACGAGTCCATCAATTTTTCCAAAAGTATCCAATACCTTTTTCTTTGCATCTGCAAGTTGTTGTTCGTTGGTAACGTCCGCTATTAACACAATGGCCTGGCCACCATTATTTTTGATGGTAGCTACTCTTTCATCGGCCACTTTTTTGTTTCGGCCCA
>JBDTGD010000064.1:0-8545 GCA_039937595.1 Ginsengibacter sp.
CAACAGTATCTTCTCTCTTTTTTGATTGGTAATCCGGGGACATTTCAAATTCTACGGAAGCAGAATCTTTCTGAACTACATTGATAGAGTCCATGTAAGGAATCATGCTTTCCACCTCAAATTTAGACTTACCGGACATATTCACTGCTATGCTTTTTTGGTTGAGTTTAAACATTTCGAAGTTGGTATTAAAACCTTCAACAGATAGAAGCTCCGGCGAAAAAATACGCACCAGTGTAGTCCATCCCATCCAGTCTTTTTCATTTTGATTGCTGCTGTTATAGACAAACTTTATGAAGAGTGTATCATTTTTTACAAATGATTTTATAAGTTCAGGATGATAGCGCTGCCAATCATTCAAAACACGCACTGAACAGTTTTTATTTTGTTCAAATGCAATTTTGGTATTGTTCCCCCCTTCAATCTTCAGGTATTTAAAATGCTGAGTCAGCACATCTGTGTAGTTCCAGTGAAGATCAGTTTTATCAATTTTATTGTATTCTTTTTTTAAAATGATATTCGATAACAGCAAGCCTGCAACGATTATAATTAACATGCTTAATAATATCCGGGAACTCAATTTCATATTATTTGTTTTTAAAATTGTCTTTGACAAATTGTTCGAATAGTGTTTTTATTTCTTTAAAGTCAATGTTTAAAAGATAAATATTCCGCATAAAAACCGGCAGTTCGTTTTCTATAAATTGTTCTCTTCTAAAATTCAGAATTCTTTCCATCGCATCATCTTCAATAAAATATCCGATACCTCTCTTATTGGTAATGATACTCCTTTGCTGCAAAAAATCATACGCTCTTTGTACCGTGTTAGGGTTTACTTCCATCGTTACCGCGAGGTCTCTTATACTGATGACCTTATCTCCCAGCTTCCATTTTTTCAATAAAATCTGTTCGCAAACATACTCCGCTATTTGTATGTAAATCGCTGGTGTTTCTTTAAACTCCATTTAATTAATTTAAAATTCTTTCTCCCGTAAACGAATAAACGCAACTCCCCACAATATAACCGGCAAAACAAAAGTTATGAATTTCCAAACGGTATCATGTATACTTTTAGGAAGTTCTACAGTTCCCACCTCCTTCCCAACTAAAATGGACACATGCAGAAATGGGAAAGCATCATCAATATTGTTGAACATCAATCTGGCAAACAAATAATTCAATCCATAAATGGCAAAACAAAGTATACAGATCGCAAGTGCAACTTTCACCAAGGCTGCTTTATTAAAATAGAGCGATCCAATCAGCATCATCCCTGAATAAACCAGGAACATAGGATAACTTTGACGAGGCAAGAACGCGTCAAAAGATAATAAATAAACTGCGTCATACCTAATCTTGTAAAAGGGTGCATTCGGATCAAGGCTATTATGATAGGCTGCCACAAAGCCTGCATCCATGATTCGATAGAATATAAGGAAGACCATAGGATACAAAATGCCAGCAATTACAACAGCACATAGCCATTTTTCAAAATTTGAAACTGGTAGTGTAAGATAGGATGAACCACTTGCAGTGGAGTTAAAGTAATTAAACATAAATGAGGCCAAAATAAAATCTCCTCCAACTAAACCCCATAAAAACGAGGATCCTTGTGCTGCCTGGAAGTTTACAAAAGTTTTGAAAATATAATATACTATCAAAACTAAAAGAAAGACAAGACCTGTAAAACCGAACATTTGCATCGGCTTTTCCAGCAATGTTTTTTTAAACAGAAGCCCAAATCGTTTTGCATTAAATGTGTTGTTCATTATGCTGGTTTTAATTTTGAAAGATTGCTTTTGCAAGTAATGGTTTCTCTGTAATCGCATTGAAAAGATGTTCCAGGTTTACTTTACTGCCTTCAGCGTTGGTGTTTTTTGTAACGATCGAAAAGCCTTTTAGAGAATCTTCGCTGTAAAGAATTTCATCGGGGTTACTTAATTCACTTACTGTTTTAAAACAAAGTTTTTCAGATATATCACTAACGGATGCATTTAAAAGCAACTCGCCATTGTCAACAATAATTACGCGATCAATTAAATTATCGAGGTCGCGTATCTGGTGTGTGGAAATAAAAATGATCTTATCGTCAGTAAATATGGAAGCAATTAATTTTCGAAATTTTATTTTAGAAGGAATATCCAAACCATTGGTAGGTTCGTCCAATAATAAAACCTTTGTATTACAGGCAAGCGCAAACGCAATAATAAATTTTTTTTGTTGACCAAAGGAAAGCCCATTCAGTTTTCCTTTATCCTTTACATCCAATTGATCAAGGTAACTGTAAAATTGCTCTTCATTAAACGTTGGGTAAAATGGGGAAAATAAATTCTTATATCCTTCCACAGTTAATGCCGGCACATATACTTCTTCCGGAATAAAATAAATGGTTTCTAAAAAAGAGGGCCATCTTTTCTTAGGTTCAAAGCCATTTACAGAAATGCTTCCTCCTTTTGGAAAGAGCAACCCGATAAAGTTTTTAAGCAGAGTTGACTTTCCTGCGCCATTCTTTCCAAGAAGTCCGTAAATACTTCCTGCTTCCAATTTCAGGGTTAAATTTTTATAAAGTAATTTCTTTCTTTTATACCCGAAAGATAAGTTTTGAATATCAATCATAGTGTATTAGTTAAGTAGTACACTGCAAATATAATTTCATTTTTTTTAATATTCCAAAAAAATTGAAAGATTATTTTAGAAGAGATTCGTGTAGGTTCAATAATGATTATTCAACTTTTCGAAGAGCTACAATAAATTAGATACAGTTTAAAAGAAAAGCAAATAATACAATATTGAATGAGAGAAAATTAGTTTAGAATCCAACTCATCAGCACTCATCGTGGGTTCTGGTTTCTTTTTCCGCTGTTCGTGCCACGAAACTCTTTTCCAATTTGGTCCTTTTTTATCAAAATAAAAATCAGCCTTATTTGTTGGTTTACTGTATTTTAAATACTTCAGTCGAAGGCCTAGTAAAAAAAATAAGTCCGGTAAATCTTTGGGAGGTAAGATAGATTCTGTTCATTTTATCAGCCCGATTTCTATCGGATTGGCAGCGGGGCAACCGGCAAAATTCTATTCCCGCTACCCCACAGACCATAGAGTTCAGGGGGCAAATCGATTTACAATATTTTTTAATGAAAAATCAAAAAAAACTACCTTGCATAACACTTTTCAAGGTCTTGTTAACATTAAAAATAAAAGTGGAGCGGCGACCACTATAATAAACGAGCCTGCCCGCACAGGCAATTACTGCGGGGGCGTCTCCGAAAAGCCAAATGAGTAGGAAACTTAAATTTAATAAAATGCCAAAGTATTTAATTGAAAGAGAAATTCCTGGAGCAAGTAAATTGACTTCAGAGCAATTAAAAGCTATTTCACAAACTTCTTGTGGTGTTTTAGAAAAAATGGGGCCGCAAATAAATTGGGTTCATAGTTATGTAGCCGGTGATAAAATTTATTGTGTCTATATTGCTCCCAATGAAGAAATGATAAAGGAACACGCTAAGCAAGGTGGATTTCCTGCTAACCTGGTGGTTGAAATTTCTGAAATTATAGACCCTGTTACGGCGGAATAATTTCATAAAATATTAACTCAATAAAGCAACAAGGCTGACCTTCGGCTGGCACAAGATTGTATTGTATATTCTAATTCCCTGCCAACGCAAGCTCGATTATATCGTTCTCACTTCTAACAAATATTACTTCAATCATCTCTTCCTTTTTGCATGAAAATCTTTTATGTTCAACCATATACTCAATGCAAAACAGGTTACGAAAACTATCAGCGTCACATCATCTACCAGTTGAATCGGAAAATTAATTCCGGTTAATTTGAGTGCCAGGAACTGAATGTATGAATTTGATTGATCGACATAACCTAGTTTTTGCCGTACTTCCCAATGCCACTGTGTGCAAAAACAAAATCCCCATCCATACCAAATACCCAAAACAAACCAGGAAAAAGCGGTTAGAGAAAGCGTGACCAGGTGCCATTTTCGGGTACTTTTCCAAATCCATCCAACCATATTGAATAGCATAAATGCGGTGTGAAATACAAAGAAAAAAATATTGAGAAACTGGTACCACATGCAATGGACGATTGATGCAAAAGTAAAAATATTGACGCATTAAATTGAAAGTTGGCAGCGCCAACGATCTCTCTTCCCTTATTCGTGTGCACGATTCATTTTCTATTTTCCTCTTTTTCCTGAATAAAAATCGCTCTTATTGCTTGCTTTACTGAAATAATATTTCCTCACTCAGCCAACGATTGGAATAAAGCAGAAATCAAAAATCAACAACAATTGAATTTTACCTTTGATTTATTTAAAAAACGTAAAAATTTTCAATGGATGAATTTAAACCAGTTATAGGCTATGTTTCCCCGACATGTCGGATTTATCTTTCCTAATGAAGAAAATAAAATCATAACACAAAATCTCTTTATTACAAACTAAATTGAATAAAAGTTCAACTGCATTCTGATATAAAATATAAAAAGACCTAAAAGTCTTTTTATATTTGTTGTTGCTATGTATAATGAAATCAAGAGCTTTTTTAAAATTCAATGAATAAAGAGTTTTGTAGATCTCAGTAACGCAGAGCTTAACAAATAAAATTAATTTTAAAATAATAACCTATGGAATTATTAGATATCGAAGTGGGAAAGTTAGCAAGAGAAAATTTTGCTGTCATCCAACTGTTCATTAAAAATAATATTGATTTTTTCTGTAAGGGCACTAAAAGTTTAAAAGAGGCCTTGGCCGAATCTGGTGTAGAAAAAGAAAAATTTCTAAACGAGCTAGAAGAAATTCCCTCCCGCGGGCCACAACTATATGCCGTTGATGTGGAAAAATGGCCATTAGATTTACTGGCTGACTATATTCAAAAGACGCATCATCCTTATACAGAACAAGCCTTATTGAAAATAAAAAATCTGATAAACGATATTTCGGGAAATGAGTCGGAGGAAGCTAAAATTATAGAAGAATTTAACCCCACCTTTGAAATTCTATCCGGCGGACTGGCGACGCACATGAAAAAGGAAGAATTAATGCTATTTCCTACTATTAAAAGAATGTCCATTAAACATGCTGGCGGAGATATCCCTAAATTCGGCTCTGTAGATAAATCAATTGAGACTATGATTGATGAACACGATATGCAGTATAAAGCTTTGAGAAAAATAAGAGAGGTGTTGAATGATTATATATATAGAGAGGGAAAGGATGACTATAATAAAATTATTCAACTAATGCACGGATTAGATAAAGATTTGGCACTTCATCTTCACCTGGAAAATAATATTCTTTTTCCAAAAGCAGTCGAATTAGCAAAAAGATTAAACTAATTCCACTGTTCCGCTTTAAATGTAAACACGTGAAATGTAATGTTCTCTAATACTTGTGAGTATGAGATTAGAGCACGATTTACATACCGAAACAGGCATTAGTGACTGATTAAATGGTTAAACGGAAGTTTAACCCGGGCAATGCCTTCAGATATCATTCTGATTTATAATTATGCTAATCCCGGGACATGTTTGATCCACCATTTCGTCCATATTTTGGCTACAACATAAGTAGATTTGGATACATCTGTTTTCCTGGTGCTGTTGATCTTTGCATCAACAAAAAACAGAAATATGAAAATTATACTCACAGGCTCATTAGGGCATATCAGTAAACCACTCACCCAAATTTTAGTTCAAAAAGGACACACCGTTACAGTTATCGGCAGCAAAGTTGAAAGACAAAAGGACATTGAAGCCTTAGGCGCAAAAGCTGCCATCGGCAACATGGAAGACGCGGATTTTCTCACAAAATCTTTTACAGGTGCAGACATAGTGTATCTTATGGAAACGCTTGGCGACGGCAGTTTCTTCAATCCAAATCTTGATTACGTGACTGCCATTAATAAGATTGCCAATAATTATAAGCAAGCTGTTCAGGAGTCAGGCGTAAAGCGAATTGTACATCTCAGCAGCATTGGCGCACACACGGATAAAGGAAATGGCATGTTAGCTTTTCATTACAACGTAGAAAACATTTTGAAACAACTGCCGGAAGATGTTTCCATTAAATTTATGCGGCCGGTTGGGTTTTACATTAATATGTTTGCCTTTATCCCAACCATAAAAAAACAAGGCGCCATAATTCAAAATTATGGAGGCGATGGAAAAGAACCCTGGGTTTCGCCGTTGGATATTGCGGCTGTAATTGCCGAAGAAATGGAGAAACCTTTCGATGGCAGAACAATCCGTTACATAGCAAGTGATGAAGTTTCGCCAAACGAAGTGGCAAAGATTTTGGGAGAAGCAATAGACAAGCCTGATTTGAAATGGCAAGTTATTCCCGATGAACAAATGCTAAAAGGAATGCTCGCGGCAGGAATGAACACAAAAATTGCCAAAGGTTTGGTAGAAATGAACGCAAATAGACGAGGTGGAAAATTATATGAAGATTATAATCAGCACAAACCTGCTTTAGGGAAGGTGAGGTTAACTGATTTTGCAAAAGATTTTGCGGAAGTTTATAGTCAACAATAAAATTTAAAAAATGAAAATTATAGTAACAGGCTCTTTAGGAAATATCAGCAAACCACTTACAAAAGAATTAGTACAAAAAGGACATTCAGTTACGGTTATCAGTAGTAATCCTGAAAAACAAAATGACATTGAAACATTGGGGGCTGAAGCTGCTATTGGAACCATAGAAAATATTGATTTTCTCACCAACGTGTTTACCGGAGTTGACGCGGTATATTGTATGATACCTTTGAATTTTAAAGTTACGGACCTAATAACTTATTTTAAAAAAACCAGCAATAATTATGCACGAGCCATTCAAAATGCAGGAATAAAAAAGGCCATTTCTCTAAGTGGCTGGGTAGCCGGAGTAATCAGCTCCTATAAGGATATAGAAAATATTCTTGATGAACTGCCAGATGTCTCCGTTACCCATATTCGTCCAGGATACTTTTATTCCAATTTTTTTGATTCTATACAAACGATTAAAGAGAAAGGCCATATTGCCGCAACCTTTGGAGGAGAAGACAAGATTGTACTGTCGGCTCCTTCTGATATTGCCGATGTTATTATTGATGAAATTACCCAAACTGATTACGGAAAGAAAGTTCGTTATGTGGCCAGTGATGAAATGACTTGCAGTGAAGCTGCGAAAATTTTAGGTACGGCTATCGGGAAGCCCCATTTGAAATGGGTGACCATGACGGATAAGGAAATGCAGGGACAATTGGAAAAGTTTGGATTGTCTCCAAAAATTATATCAGATATCGTAGAAATGCAAGCGCCTGTTCATAAGGGATTAATGGCAGAAGAATTTTCCCGCCATAAGTCTGAAGTAGTAACAGGAAAAATAAAGCTGACTGATTTTGGAAAGGAATTTGCACATGTATTTAATGGTTAAAAAAGAACTCAATAAGAAGTATCAGAAAAAAAATGAAAATGAAAACGGTATTAATAACAGGAGCAAACAAAGGAATTGGTTTTGAAACAGTAAAACAATTGGCGCAATCTGGTTACTTTGTTTATTTGGGTAGCAGAGATAAGATTAAAGGACTTGAAGCTTTAGATAAGCTGAAAGCATTAGGAATCAATAATGTGGACTTTATTGAAATAGATGTAACAAATATCGAATCAATAAAATCAGCAAGAAAAGAGTTAGAAAATAAAGTCCAACAATTAGATGTTTTAATCAACAACGCCGGTATTTCAGGCAAAATGCCTCAAAATATATCTACATATCAAATAGAGAATTTGCGAGAAGTATTTGACATCAATTTTTTTGGTGCTGTCCAAACCACCCAACAATTTATCGGCCTTTTAAAAAAATCAAATGAGCCGAGAATCGTAAACGTTTCAAGCGAGTTAGGTTCCTTAACGGTTCATAACAATACGCAAAATCCCAATTACGGAATTTATGATTCTTACAGTTGTGCCAAAACCGCGCTGAATGCTTTTACCGTGATGTTGGCGAATGAATTAAGAAACACAAATTTCAAAATAAACAGTGTTACTCCGGGTTATACCGCAACCGACCTGAACCAATTCCAGGGAAAACAAACCGTAGAGCAAGGCGCAAAAGTAATTGTGAAATATGCCACCGTGGATAATGAGGGACCAACAGGGAAATATTTTAAAGAAGCGGGAGAAATAGATTGGTAATGCGCGGAAAATCAAGAAGGTTTTTGGAAACTTGTTTAATTTATATTGCCTTTGCTAAACCTTCTTGGGTTCATGTACTTTTATCATTTGGATAGTAAAAGTAGCAAGCTGAAATATTTATAAGTGAATTTTTTTTAAACAAAATAAACGAAAAATAAAATCAAATGATAACACCGGAAATTACGATTGCAGGAGAAAGCAATCATCCATTGACAGTAAAACGTTTTGGATACGGAACTATGAGGCTTACAGGCCCGGGGATTTGGGGAGAGCCTGTCAACCGCCCCGAGGCATTACAAATATTAAAGCAATGTATTAAAAGCGGTGTCAATTTTATAGACACCGCCGACTATTACGGTGAAG
>JBDTGD010000065.1:0-3377 GCA_039937595.1 Ginsengibacter sp.
ATAACGATATTTCAAGAAGAAAATTTATACACCAGACTTCGTTAGGTAGTCTTGGTATATTTATGGGCGGCTCCCTTTTGAACGGGATTAATTTCAATCGTCTTGACACAGTGGGACTGATAGTAAATGTTTTGGAGAAGGAATTAAAAAGCGATTGGCAGGGTACTTTGCGTAAAGTGGCGTCAATAGGTTACTCCCAGCTTGAATTTGGAAATTATTATGGAGGCAGTATTGAATATTTTAAAAAGTTCATGGACAGCATACATCTGCAACCTTTATCAGGCGGAAGTTCCATGGCTGAGATGAAAAAGGAACCTGTCTTAAATAAAATGATAGAAGACGCTTTGTATCTTCAAAAGAAATACCTGGTGTGCTATTGGCCGTGGATGGACGATGGAGATAATAAAAACCTGGACGATTTCAAAAAAGCAGCCGATGATCTAAATAGGCTTGGCGACTATTGCAACAAAGCAGGTATTCGGCTTGCTTTTCATAACCATGATAAAGAGTTTGTTCCTGTAAAAGGCTACCCATTCGGTTATGAAGTTATTTTAAAAGAAACTGACCCGCAAAAGGTCTGCATGTTACTTGACTTGTACTGGATAACAAAAGGAGGCGGAGACCCCATAAAATTTCTAAAGGAATATCCATCCCGGTTTGAAATATTTCATGTAAAAGATATGGATAAAACTTCTGATAAACTATATACCTGTCCCGGATATGGCATTATAGACTTCAAAAAAATATTCGCCGCTGCTGAAAAAACGAACGTAAAATATTATATCGTTGAAATAGATCAAGCGGATAATCCAATTGAATGCATCCAAAATAGTTATGACTACTTAACGAATTTAAGATTTTGACGTTGGCTGAAACTAATGTTAAAGATTGCTTTTGAAAGGCGTATATACTTTAATGAAAAACAATTATTAACAAGCACATGATAGTTTCCATCATTAAGAAATGACTATGTCGATTTAACAAGGATCACATGAAGGCGACGGTTAAAAATCGTTGAATCTAAAGGACACGAGGACTTCTACTCAAAATTTACTCCATAGTTAATTGCTTGGTTTCTGTGCCTCTGAACGGGAAACTAAGCATCACTGAGCGATGCATCATGCTGGCTACTCAAATTCTTTTCAGTAGGGAACAGTACAGTCAGTGCTATTATTTTTTCTATTTTGCGCCTCTTACCAAATTCATTTAAAACATGCGTTTATTCATAAAAAAATTATCTCTTTTATTTTATTGTATTATTATTTCGGATCTGTCAATTGGCCAAACCTCTTTACAGATAGAATCCTTGCGGTGCGAGTATATTAGTAATCCTTTAGGCATTGACGTTAGCCAGCCAAGATTTTCATGGAACTTTGCAGATAGCAAGCAAAGAAATAAAACGCAATCGGCTTATGAGATAATTGTAAGTGATAACATGAATGGTATTCAAAAAATGAATGGTAATGAATGGACAAGCGGGAAAATAAATTCAAATAAAAACATAAATATAGAATACGAAGGCAAAGCACTAAAACCATTTACACGATATTACTGGAGCGTAAAAGTGTTTGATGAAAACGGTACCTCTTCTAAGTGGAGCAATCCAAGCTGGTTTGAAACTGCCATTTTGAAATCAAACGATTGGAGTGCAAAGTGGATTAATGATGGCAGTAAAAATCCTGCAGATGATTCAGACTATTACAAACAGGATAGAATGCCCTTATTCCGAAAAGAATTTTCTGCAACAAAAAAAATAAAAAGTGCAAGATTATACATAAGTGGGCTGGGATATTACGAAGCCTACTTGAATGGAAAAAAAATCGGCGATCATGTTCTTGATCCTGGTTTTACAACCTATCGCAAAGAAGTTCTGTATTCTGTCTATGATATAACGGGATTGCTTACACGAGGAAAAAACGTTGCCGGAATTATGCTGGGAAATGGATGGTGGAACCCGCTACCATTGAAATTATTTGGCCACTGGGACCTTAGGGACTATCAGCAAACAGGCAGGCCCTGCGTAACAGCAGAGATTCACATCAAGTACAAAGATGGTTCATCAGTCAAGATAATTACAGACGAAAATTGGTTAACCGCTCCGGGCCCGGTAACTCATAACAATGTTTACCTGGGAGAAAAATATGACGCACGGCTTGAACAAAAAAACTGGAACATTACTGGCGCTGATAATTCAGTTTGGAAGCATGCTGTGGTAACAGGTGGCCCTTCAGGAATAATGGCATCACAAATGCAACCACCCATCAGAATCACCACAGTGATAGAGCCTGTAAAAATTATACAAGCAGGAAAAGATACGTTCATTGTTGACATGGGGCAAAATTTTGCAGGCGTTGCACAAATAAAAGTATCAGGTAAATTAGGAAGAAAAATTTCTCTGCGATACGGAGAAGACTTATTCAAAAACGGGAGTTTGAATTACCTCACAACCGTAATGACACAGATAAAAAAAGGGGCTATTAATGGTGGGCCCGGAGCGCCTGAAACTGCATGGCAACAAGATGAATATACTTTAAAAGGTGTGGGAACTGAAACCTGGAATCAGCGCTTTACTTTCCATGGTTTCAGATATATTGAAATTACAGGATGGTCCGGAAAGCCAGCACTGGAAGATATTAGAGGCCTACGTATGAATTCGGATGTTCAACTGGCAGGTTCATTTGCCTGTTCTAATGAACAATTAAATAGGCTTCACGAAGCAATTCAATGGACTTTTAAAAGCAATATTTTCAGTGTGCAATCCGATTGTCCCGGCAGAGAGAAAATGGGTTATGGCGCTGATATGGTGGTAACAGCAAATGCTTTCATGTACAATTATGATATGGCACAATTCTACAGGAAAACGGTAAAAGATTTTGCCAACGAACAAAGGCCCGAAGGAGGTATAACAGAGATAGCTCCTTCGACCGGGATTGATGACAGAGGCTACGGAGATGGTTCGGGGCCGATAGGATGGGAACTTGCATTTCCCTATCTGCAAAAACGATTGTATGAATTTTATGGGGATAAAAGGATCATCGAAAACAATTACAGTGCCGTTGTAAAACAAATAAAATTTCTTCAATCTAAAACAGTGAGTGGATTACTTTACTGGGGCATCAGCGATCATGAGGCGCTTGATCCAAAACCTGAAGCTTTTACTTCAGCTGCATTTTACTATCATCATTTAAAAGTTGCAGAAGAATTTGCAGGGATCTTGAATAAAAAGCAGGATTCCATTAAATATGGCAGGATGGCGAACCAAGTTAAAAATACGATTGTGAGCAAATTCCTCGTTCCGGGTACAGGACGTTTTGATAACGCTACCCAAAGTGCACAAATTATTGCATTGTGGTATGGGTTTTCGACCGAAAAAGATT
>JBDTGD010000066.1:0-8638 GCA_039937595.1 Ginsengibacter sp.
AAAGTGTTTACAGTCAACGTGTAAGGGCAGGAAAACGCAGAACCTATTTCTTCGATGTAAGGGAAACACGCGGGAATGATTATTATTTAACCATTACCGAAAGTCGTAAAAAATTTAATGAAGATGGTTACGACAGACATAAGATCTTTTTGTATAAGGAAGACTTTAACAAATTTCTAAAAGGCATGACAGAGGCAATTGATTACGTAAAAACAGAATTGATGCCTGATTTTGATTTTGATGCTTTCAATCACGAGAATTCTGAGAACTATGAAGGGCATCCTCCTGAGGTGAAAGACAAGGAAGAGAATATTGAAGCTTCTACATCTGAGAAAGCAGAAGAGGCACCGGAAAGCGCTCCAACAGAAATTCCCTCTGTTACTAACAGCGAGACGCCCGAAACAAAGGCACCTGATGAGCCTGAAAATCCTACTCAGCACGAAGAAGTAGATAAATGGTAAACAATTTATGTATTATATAGAAAAAATCCTCTCAATTTCGGGAGGATTTTTTTTTATCTTTTGAATGAAGTTCGAACAGTAAATAAACAAAATACAGGTATTTCTATTCTATGGTTTAGTTGGTAATTTTGTTAGATACCGCGGCGCATTCCTCAATTATCAATTTACTATTTTTTTAAATGAATTTATCAATCCGTTGGTAGAGGAATCGTGCGAAGTAATTTTTTTATTATTTTCAAGTTCCGGTAATATCTTTTTTGCAAGCACTTTCCCAAGTTCCACACCCCATTGATCAAAACTATAAATATTCCAAATAACACCCTGCACAAAGATTTTATGTTCGTATAACGCAATCATTTCACCCAAAGAAAAAGGAGTAATCTTAGTTATGAGAAATGAATTGGTTGGCTTATTCCCTTCAAATTCTTTGAAAGGAATCAGTGTTTCCGGAACATTTTCGGCCTGCAATTCTTTTCTTGTTTTACCATTCATCAGCGCCTCAGTTTGCGCAAAGAAATTTGACAACAATATTTTGTGGTGTTCGCCCATTGGGTTGTGACTGATCGCCGGTGCAATAAAATCGCATGGGATCAACGGGGTTCCCTGGTGAAGTAACTGATAAAAAGCATGTTGCCCATTGGTACCAGGTTCTCCCCAAATCACAGGACCAGTGGAATAAGTAACTTTCTTTCCAGTGCGATCTACATGCTTTCCATTGCTTTCCATATTTCCCTGTTGAAAGTAGGCGGGGAAACGGTGCATATACTGGTCATAAGGAAGAATCGCTTCTGATTGAGCACCGAAAAAATTGATGTACCAAAGACTGATCAAACCCATCAAAACAGGAATATTTTTTTCAAAAGATTTTTCTTTGAGATGCTTGTCCGTTTCATAACCGCCTTTAAGCAATTCTTCAAAATTTTCGTATCCTATACTTAATGCAATGGACAAGCCGATCGCACTCCAGAGGCTATAACGGCCGCCAACCCAATCCCAGAAAATAAACATGTTGGTTTTATCTATCCCAAAATCTTCCACGCCTTTTTCATTGGTGCTTAAGGCCACAAAATGTTTGGCAACTGCTTTTTTATCTCTTGCGCTTTTCAAAAACCAATCCCTGGCAGAGTGAGCATTGGTCATTGTCTCCTGGGTAGTAAATGTTTTGGAAGCAATTAAGAAAAGTGTTTCATCAGGAGTGATCTTCTTTAACACCTCTGCCAGGTCGGTCCCGTCAATGTTACTCACAAAATAAGGTTGGATGTCTTTTTTCCAGTAAGGTTTTAATGCCTCGGTTACCATTACCGGACCAAGGTCGCTACCGCCAATTCCTATATTTACGATGTATTTTATTTTTTTGCCGCTGTATCCTTTCCATTCACCCTTATGAATTTTACTACAAAAGTTTTTCATGTGTTCCAATTCCTTTTTTACTTCGGGCATTATATCTTTTCCTTCGGAGTAAACGGGTTTGCCGGAAAAATTTCTCAAAGCAGTATGCAAAACCGAGCGACCTTCTGTTCCGTTGATTATTTCTCCGCTAAACATTGCCTTGATGGCTGCCTGTAATTCGCATTCATTTGCCAGTTCCAACAGCAATTGCTTCGTCGAATCATTAATGATGTTTTTTGAAAAATCAAAAATTATCTCCGGCATTGCCAATGAAAATTTCTTAAACCTTTCCGGATCTTCTATAAACAGGTCTTTGATGTGCGCATGTTTCATTTCTTTAGAATGATCCTGCAATTTTTTCCATGAAATGGTTTTAGTTGGATTTACTTTGGGAAACATTTGATTATAGGTTTTGAATTTATTAAATATAGCGAAGGTAGTATGACAAAAATAAAAAATAGGGTTTCACTTTAATTATTGGGTTTCTGTTTAACCAATCTTTCTTATAGCAAAGTAATGTCAACAAAAGCACCTTTTTATCTACACGCTCAAAGGGATTCAATCACACTAATTATCTTTTTTACCATTTCATCACTCACATCCAGATGTAATACCATCCTTATTTGTGAAGATGAAATAGCGCTAGCTAAAATATCATTCTTTTTAAATATTTCTGTCAAAGATTTTGCGGTATAATTCCCTTTTACTTCAAAAATAATAATGTTCGTTTCTACAGGCATCATCTCTCCGACAAAATCTTTTTTTGCTAACGTATCCGCGATTTGTTTGGCATGTAAATGATCCAATGCAAGGCGCTCAATATGATTTTCCAACGCAAAAATTCCCGCGGCAGCCAGATATCCGGCCTGCCTCATCCCACCTCCAAAAACTTTTCTCACCCGCCGGGCTTTTTCGATGAAATCTTTGTCGCCCAGTAACACACTGCCTACCGGAGCGCCCAATCCTTTACTAAGACAAATGGAAATACTATCGAAAATGTCCCCATACTTTTTAGGGTTTTCTTTTTTTGCCACCAGCGCATTGAATAAACGTGCTCCATCCAAATGTAGTTTCAGGTTGTTTTGCAAACACACTGCTTTTATTTCCTGTATATCATTAAAATCGTAACAACTTCCTCCACCGCGATTAGCCGTGTTTTCAAGGCTTACCAATTGAGTTTTTGCTTTATGAATATCGTCCGGATTTATAGATTCCAAGACCTGCCGCGCTGTGATTCTTCCATGATTTCCTTCAATGCATTTTACCTGGCAACCGGAATTAAAAGCAATCCCGCCACCTTCATAAATATACACATGACTCATTTTTTCACATATTACTTCACCTCCTGGCTGGGTATGGCATTTGATGGCAATCTGATTGGTCATCGTTCCACTTGGGCAAAATAATCCGGCTTCCATTCCAAACTTTTTAGCCAACATATCTTGTAGTTCATTTACGGTGGGATCTTCCTTAAAAACATCATCACCTACGGACGCCTCGAACATGGCTTGCAACATAGCAGTAGTTGGTTTTGTAAAAGTGTCCGATCTTAATTCTATCATGACGCAAATTTATCATTTTATCGGTTGTGAATTTAGAGCTTTAAACCTCCATATGTATTAAGAAAATACCACTTATCATAAAATATTCTGTTTCAGCAATTTATTTGCAATAAAAGCTATGAACTTTCAATATTGCATTGTAACTTTGCAAATGTTCGAAAGATTGTTAATATTTAACATATTTTTTGTAGCGAATTCCCAATGAATTGTGTCTAACTTTCAGACGTTTGTCTAATAACTATTAATTATAAAACAAAATGAGGCAACTTAAAATTGCTACGCAGATTACCAATCGTGATTCACAAGCGGTTGAAAAATATCTGCAGGAAATTTCAAAAATTGGGATGATTACTCCGGAGGAGGAAACTATTTTAGCACAGAAAATTAAAATGGGCGACCAGAGAGCTTTAGAGCGTCTCACAACAGCCAATCTACGTTTCGTAGTTTCAGTTGCAAAACAGTACCAACATCAGGGTTTGTCATTAAGTGATCTTATTAACGAGGGCAACCTCGGATTAATTAAAGCGGCACAACGCTTTGATGAAACAAAAGGTTTCAAATTTATTTCATACGCTGTGTGGTGGATTCGCCAATCTATACTACAGGCGTTGGCAGAGCAAGGCAGATTAGTCCGCCTGCCTCAAAACAAAATTGGCACTTACAACAAAGCGAACAAGGCTTATATGGCTTTTGAGCAGGAACATGAAAGAGAACCATCTACCGAAGAGCTTTCTGAAATACTCGAAATGAGTGAAACAGAGATTAACAACATTTTTCAAAGCAATACCAGGCACACATCCCTTGATGCGCCTGTGCACGAAGCAGAAGATGTGGCTATGGGAGATCTTTTGAAAGGCGGCGGGGAAACCGATGAAGATGTAATGCACGATTCATTGAAAAATGAAATCCGCCGTGTACTAAAATCACTTAGCCCACGGGAAGCTGAGATTGTGAACGCTTATTTTGGACTTGATGGTGAAAATGGAGTAACCATTGAACAAATAGGGCAGAAATATGATTTAACAAAAGAACGCATTCGCCAGATAAAGGAAAGAGCCATTAAAAGGCTTCAAAAAGCGAGGTATAGCAGCGCGCTTAAAGCTTATTTGGGTTAGGTTTTTTTTAAAACTGTAAAGCCGTTTCTTTTGGAAACGGCTTTTTTTTTGTAATTATATTTAAAGTAAGTTCTATCTTTTAAAGACAGGAGCTACTTTTTCTTCATTTGTTTTATTCAAAGAATCTGTTTGGTGTTGAGTATTAAATTTTAGAGGTAATACCGTATCGGCTTTCGTGGGCGTTCCATCCACAATATTGATAACTTCTCCCTGTCTTTCACAAGCGGAAAATGCCATTGATGCCATAAATACAAGAAAACAAAATTTTAATAATTTCATTAGGATTTATTTTATAGTTGTTTATAATTCTTTATTCATTTCGTTATCAGGATCCCAAACTTCGGAAAAAAATTTTAATTCATAATTTTTTTTCAAACGAATCCTGCTTTTTATAAAAAACATTTATGCAAATGTAAATATTAAAGAAAACTATTGGCCAGGTAATCTCTTTTAATTATTCGCAATGAATCACCTTTTATAATTATAAAAACCAGATGCAAAAACGGGTATTGCCAGGTTTCGCTTCACTTTTAAATCTTTCAATATTCCTTAGCAGGATTTTAGATAGTTAAATTGATTAATTTTGAAACCGTATTTTAAATAAACTTATGGAGACAAAGACAGAACGCGCAACATGTTTAATTATTGGTTCGGGCCCTGCAGGTTATACAGCAGCTATTTATGCTGCAAGAGCTAATTTGAATCCCGTATTATACCAGGGAATTCAGCCGGGCGGGCAACTTACGATTACTACCGAAGTAGAAAATTATCCGGGATACCCCAATGGTATTCAGGGTCCGGATATGATGATAGATTTTGAAAGCCAGGCAAAAAGAATGGGAGCTGACATTCGATATGGGTTAGCAACAAAAGTTGATTTTTCCTCTAATCCTCTAAAAGTATTAATTGACGAAGAAAAATGGATACATGCTGATTCTGTGATATTAGCTACAGGCGCCAGCGCTATATGGCTTGGTTTAGAAAGCGAAACGCGATTAAATGGCTACGGAGTAAGTGCTTGTGCGGTATGTGATGGATTCTTTTTTAAAGGAAAGGAAGTTTGTATCATCGGAGCCGGGGATACAGCGGCAGAGGAAGCACTTTACCTCAGTAAAATATGCAGTTTTGTGCACATGTTTGTAAGAAGAGGTACTATGCGTGCAAGTAAAGTCATGCAAATGAGGGTTTTAGGAACAAAGAATATAAAAGTGTATTGGGATACCGAAGTAGAAGAAATATTGGGCGAAGAAAAGACCGAAGCGGTAAGGATTATCAACACTAAAACAAAAGCAAGGAAAACCATTCCGTTAAGTGCTTATTTTGTTGCAATCGGCCATCAGCCAAATTCAGAAATCTTTAAGGGATGGCTCGAAATGGATGAGAGTGGGTACATAAAAACACAGCCTGGTAGCACAAAAACCAATATTGAAGGTGTTTTTGCCGCAGGTGATTTGCAGGATAAAATTTATCGCCAGGCAGTAACTGCTGCGGGTTCAGGATGTATGGCTGCGCTGGATGCGGAAAGATTTTTGAGCATGATGGAGCATTACGTGCCATCAGATCATTTGGACAATACTTTAAAAGAAGATAAAACGTAAATTGGAATCGAATTTTTAATTTTAATATTGGTATGGTAACTGTTCAATTGCAAAATCTTCTTTTTAATGCCTTTCATGGTATATACGAGGAAGAAAAGATTTTGGGCAATCAATACATAGTAAATGCAGTGGTGGAATTTCACGAGGTTGCTGATGTGATTGTACACGTAAATGATACCGTAAACTATGCCGTTGTTTATGAAATAATAAGAAAAAGAATGGTTATTCCTACCCCACTTCTCGAAACTGTTGCGATGGAAATCGGCAATGAAATACATCATCAATTTCCTGGTTTAAAGTCCATTACCATATCGATAAATAAAATGCATCCACCCATCGAAGGCATGCAAGGGTCCGCGCTTGTAAGCTGGCATAAGCAGTTTTAAAAGTTTTTAATTCCGAAAATCAATTTTCCAGTAAACAAACAAATAAGTCATTTTTTATTTTCTGTCTCCTCATAATAGACATATTGTGCTTATTTTAATACCTGCTTCATTTTAAATAAATTTTTACCGTTTATGTAATATATTATTCGAATTAACTTTTCGCAATTTTTCTAATCTGTCAAACTATTTATCTTAGCCACTTTTAAATTAAAAATTAATATTTCATGGGAAGAATAAAGTTGCTCCTCGTTTTTACCATTGTCCTTGCAGGTAATTTTTGTTATGCACAAACTCCAAAATCAGTTTACGACCATCATGATCTCTTTAATCCAAACTTTTATCCCTCCTCTGTAAATGAGTATCGTGCAGCTGATGGGCAACCAGGGCCTAAATACTGGACCAACAAAGCGAGTTATAAAATCGATGCTACCCTGGATGATGTGAAAGATGCCATCACCGGCAGTGTTACCATCTATTATACCAACAATAGCCCTCAATCTTTACCTTTTTTATGGCTTTATCTTGATCAGAATCTTTTCAAATTAAATTCAAGGGGACAGGCTAAAATGCCTGCTAATCGCAGAAGCCGGTATGGAGACGTCAGTTCAACTTTTGAAGGAGGATTCAAAATTAAATCAGTTCAACTTGCTTCTGCTGTAAAAGGAAAAGCTTCTTTTTCAGAAGTAAAAAATGTTATTTCAGATACAAGAATGCAGGTGCGCCTTCCTGAAGCTTTGTCTCAGGGTGCCACTGCGGAAATAAAAATTGACTACTCTTACTTAATTCCTAAAGCAGGAAGCGACCGTACAGGAATTCTTAATACAGAGAACGGGAAAATTTATGCCATTGCGCAGTGGTATCCACGTATGTGTGTGTATGATGATATAGAGGGTTGGAATACACTGCCCTATTTGGGTGCGGGTGAGTTTTATTTGGATTATGGCGATTTCGATTATTCTATTACTGCGCCGGCAAACCTGGTTGTGGTTGGATCTGGTGATCTTCAAAATCCAAAAGAAGTTTTGACTTTAACAGAACAAAAGAGACTGGCCGAGGCTAAAAACAGCGATAAAACGATAATGATTCGTACTCCTGAAGAAGTTACTAATCCTGCATCACGCCCGCAAAAAGAAAATATTACCTGGCATTTTAAGATAAAAGACGCGAGAGATGTTTCATGGGCAGCTTCCAAAGCATTTATATGGGATGCGGCACGAATTAATTTCCCTTCGGGAAGAAAAGGATTGGCGCAAAGTGTGTATCCTGTGGAATCAGCCGGAAACGAGGCCTGGCGCAGATCGACTGAATATGTAAAAGGCTCCCTGGAAGGTTATTCCAAAAGATGGTATGAATATCCTTATAACAATGCGACGAATGTGGCATGTAATATAAATGGAATGGAATATCCCAGCATTGTATTCTGTAATTCAAAATCTGCGGGTCAAGGGCTTTGGGGCGTTACTGATCATGAATTTGGCCATACCTGGTTCCCCATGATAGTAGGAAGTAATGAACGAAAATACGGATGGATGGATGAGGGTTTTAATACATTTATCAATGGCCTTTCTACCAAAGATTTTAATAATGGCGAATATGTAACAAAAGAAGGTGATAAGAGTCAAACATACCAAAACATGTTTAATAACAGTAGTGAGACTGTAATGAGCGAACCTGACGCTTTGCAGGAAAAAAATATTGGAATGGCATTGTATTTTAAACCAAGTTATGCGCTGGGGCTTTTAAGAAATGAAATACTTGGCCCGGAAAGATTTGATTATGCGTTCCGGTTATATATTAAAAGATGGGCTTATAAACATCCAACACCATGGGATTTTTTCAGGACGATGGAAAATGTCGGAGGCGAAGACCTTGAATGGTTTTGGAAAGGGATGTTTATTCATAATTATAAACTTGACCAGGCAATTACTTATGTAGAATATGTAAACAATGATCCTGCGAAGGGAGCTTTAATAACCGTTGAGAATCTCGATAAAATGGCGATGCCTATTTATCTGCAATATGAAACGGTGAGCGGTAAAAAGGCAATGGTAAAGGTACCTGTGGAAGTATGGCAAAATGGAGACCTCTGGGTTCAGAAATTAAATACTACTGAAACATTAAAATCTG
>JBDTGD010000067.1:0-12304 GCA_039937595.1 Ginsengibacter sp.
CACATGGAAACATTTAAAGAGTTAATAAAAAGCAAACAACCGGTATTGGTTGATTTTCATGCTACCTGGTGCGGCCCCTGTAAACAAATGGCACCAGAATTACAACGTTTTGCTCAGAATAACACTGGCAAACTCAGAGTAATAAAAATAGACATTGACAAAAACCAGGCAACGGCCCAACAATTCAACATACAAGGGGTGCCTACGCTTATTCTTTTTAAAGAAGGAAAAGTTTTATGGAGGCAATCCGGAGCTATGAGTGCTCAGCAAATATCTAGTGGAGTAAATGCCTATTTGTAAAAGCTGTAAATTTGACCTATTCTTTTCAATTAAAACACAGAAATGGCAGTAAATACGATCAATGCAGTTTTCAAAAGTGGGATGAATTTTACCGCAGACGTAAATGGGCATAGTATTGAGATTGATACAGATCAGGAAGGTGGAGGAAATAATATCGGTACACGACCTAAGGTGCTTATGCTCGTTTCATTGGCGGGTTGCACTGGTCTTGATGTAGTAAACATGTTAAATAAAATGCGCGTGAATTTCTCAGATTTATCAATAAAAGTAGATGGCCGTCTTACAGAAACCGAACCTAAAGTTTATGATGATGTGGTGGTTCATTATACTATTAAAGTTCAAAAAGTTGACGAGGCTAAAGTAAAAAAAGCAATAAAGCTATCGCAGGAAAAATATTGCGGAGTAACTAAGATGTTTGAAACTTTCGCAAAAGTTTCTTCTGAGATCCATTATTTATAATTTATTGAAATGGGAAATAGAAAAAACTTTATTTTATTCAGTAAATGGATAAATAATCTATATTTCTGTTTTACTAACTAATGTTCCATTTTTCTTCTCCTGGTAAACTCTTACCATCTGCAACGAAATTGCCAGCAAAATTAAGGCGAAGCCTAAATAAAATCCCAACCCTAAAAATTGATTCTCTTTAAAAATAATGAAAGCCAGAATGATCGAATAAACAGGCTCAAAATTATACGTAAGATTAGTCGTAAATGCAGAAATATGTCTTAATGCATGGAGACTTAAGTTGAAGGCATAAACTGTACACAAACCGGATAAGACTACCAACCACAACACATCTGTTGGAGTAGGAATAAAATATTTCGCAGGAAAAAAATAGAGGTAAAAAGGAAGAATAAAACAAAGAGCTATAAAACCTCCGGTCATTTCGTAAAGTGTAACGGTATTAGGAGAAAAATCAATCAGTAATTTTTTATTAATAATAGGAAATATACTTGCCAGCATTGCCGAGATGATCCCGAAAATAATGCCCGACTTGTATTGAGGATAAAAATTGAAGATAAGATAGATACCGGCTACAACCAATAGTCCGAGCAGTACTTCCATCCAGTCAATTCGCCTTCTCATAATCAGTGGTTCAAAAAAGGAGGTGAAAAAACCTATGGTGGAGAGGCAGGTCACCGAAACAGAAACATTAGAATATTTAATGCTTCCATAAAAACTAACCCAATGCAAGGAAATGATTGCTCCAACGCCAAAAAAGCGCAATGTATTTTTTAATGAAAGCTTTTGCAATTCTTTTCTAAACAATAAAACAACTCCAAGAATCAAAGCGCTTAAAAGCATTCTGTAGAAAGTGAGCAAGCCTTCATTTAATGTTATTAATTTTCCCAGAATAGCAGTAAACCCTGCTAACAAGACGGCAACATGAAGTTGAAGGAATGCCTTTTTCAATTAAGATTTTTGCAGATTTTCAAAATATAAAACGGCAAAATTAGATTAAGAAATTACATCGATGAAATTTATTGTCATCAACAAAAATGGAAATAAACCCGGTATTATTTTCGATCTCCGTTTTTAAAAGCATCCAAAAAGAAAAACAAATTAACAATCCTTTGCGGAAAAAATAATAAGCATAATGAATTGTAGCAATCATAGCTTTATATTTGCCCCTGTTTTTATATTAAATCTATAAAATGAGCTTTAAACGCATTAACAACATTACAGGATGGGCAATAGGCATCATCGCAACTGTCGTCTATCTTTTAACAATGGAAGCCAGTGGCAGCTTTTGGGATTGCGGCGAGTTTGCTTCCAGCGCATATAAACTACAAATTCCGCATCCGCCAGGAGCGCCTTTATTTATCCTGATTGGAAGATTGTTCATGATCCCTTTTTCAGATCCTAACAATGCCATTCATGGCCTGAATACAATGAGTGCACTGATGAGTGGATTCACTATTTTATTTTTATTTTGGACCATTACGCATTTTGCCCGCAGGATTTATGAGAAGCATAATTCAGGCGCATTGACCAATAATCAGATCTTTACTGTAATGGCTGCCGGCGTAGTGGGAGCGCTTGCTTATACCTTCAGCGATTCATTTTGGTACAGCGCTGTAGAGTCGGAGGTTTATGCAAGTTCTTCATTCTTTACTGCAATAGTTTTTTGGGCCGCGCTCA
This sequence comes from Ginsengibacter sp., assembly GCA_039937595.1. Classification (GTDB taxonomy): domain Bacteria; phylum Bacteroidota; class Bacteroidia; order Chitinophagales; family Chitinophagaceae; genus Ginsengibacter. The sequence continues at coordinate 2,446 of JBDTGD010000067.1, forward strand.
AATGGGAGCAAGCAGTTACCAATGAAAAATTAAGAGGTGTGAAAGGAAATTTTACACCGGCAGATAAATGGTTAATCTTGATATTCTACCTTGTAGGACTTGCAGTAGGCGTACATTTATTGCCAATTCTTACAATTCCGGCAATTGTAATGGTTTATTATTTCAGGAGATATAAGGTCACAAGATGGGGGACTGTCAGAGCTTTCATTGCTGCGTGTGTCATTACAGGTATTGTACAGGTGCCAATGATACAATGGACTATTAAGCTGGCATCCGATTTTGATATACTTTTTACCAACAACTTCGATCTTCCGTTCTTTTACGGATTCACTTTCTTCTTTATACTGCTGGCGGCTATCATTTATTTCCTGTTAAGGCTTGCTAAAAGAAAAGATTGGAACTTTTTAAGACTGGCCATGTGGAGTTTTGCATTTGTATTGCTTGGTTTCACTTCCTATTATACCACTATGATCCGCTCTCTTGCAGATCCTGCTATAGATATGTTTAATGTTGATAATCCTTTGAGTCTCGAAGGCTATCTGACCCGCGAACAATATGGGGACTGGCCCATTTTAAAAGGACAGGATTTTACGGATGAACCAACTGATCAAAAATATATAGATACTTATGTAAAAGGTAAAAACAAATATGTAAAAAAAGGTAAGAAAGTTGTTACAGTATATGATCCTTCTGAACTTCATTTTTTTCCACGTATGTGGGACAACAGTAACGACCAGGGACACGCTGATTACTATGCAAGTTTTGCGGGGATTGGTAAAGATCCAAAAACAGGAAAATATTATGATAAACCCACTATGGCTGATAACATCAGTTTCTTTTTCAGCTATCAGCTCAACTGGATGTACTGGAGGTACTTTATGTGGAATTTCGCGGGAAAACAAAATGACCTGCAAGGAATAGATATGGGCAACGTGAGGGATGGCAACTGGATTACCGGAATACCTTTTTGGGATAATGCCCGTCTCGGCGACCAAAGCAAAATGCCCGATACGTTAAAACATAATAAAGCCCACAACAAATTATTTGCGTTGCCATTATTGCTTGGCATCCTGGGCCTTATTTATCAGTATCAAAAAGATAAAGAAAACGGATTAATTGTCGGTTTGCTGTTTTTCTTTACGGGAATTGCTATTGTAATCTATCTGAACCAGGCAGGCAATCAGCCGCGTGAACGGGATTATGCGTTTGTAGGTTCATTTTACGCATTCGCAGTGTGGATAGGGATTGGAGTAATGTATGTGAAAGAGCTTTTTGATAAATACATGAAAGGAAATATGTCCAACTACGCTGCTGCGGGACTCTGCTTTTTGGCTGTACCTGTGATAATGGCCAGCCAGGAATGGAACGATCACGACCGCAGCCATAAAACGTTGCCAAGAGACATAGCCTTGGATTATTTGCAAAGTTGCGCACCAAATGCAATTTTAATAACCTTTGGTGACAATGACACTTATCCGCTGTGGTTCGATCAGGAAGTACTGGGAATAAGAAGAGATATAAGAGTTATCAATTCAAGCCTATTGGGTACCGATTGGTATATCAACCAACTTCGTTATGCTATTAACAAGAGCGCCCCAATTCCGGTAATATGGAGTCCTGACCAGATAATCGGTAGCAACAGAGATGCGATCTATTATTTTCCGGACCTGCCGGGTGCAAAGGTTGATCAAACGAAACCAATGGATCTTTATACCATGATGAAAGATTACGCAGGAAGCGATGACCCTACCAGAATGTATCAAAACAATGATGACTTCCTTAACATATTTCCTACCAAAAACGTAAAGATTCCTGTCGATACAAATTTGGTGAGGCAAAACGGAACAGTAAATCCGGGCGACACTGTATTAAGTGAAATAGATTTTACGATTCCAAAAAATGCACTGATGAAAAATGAAAGTGCAATACTCAATATTATTGCAGCCAACAACTGGAAGCGTCCTATTTACTTTACGTCACCTTATGGCGATTTAGGTTTTCAGCAATATTTGAGAACCGATGGCCTCACCTACAGGCTGGTACCAGTAAAGAACGGCGAAGTGAATGAAGACTGGGCTTACGATGTAATGATGAAAAAATTCGCTTTTGGAAATGCAAATGTCCCAGGCGTATACTATGACGAGGAGAACAGGAGGCATTTAAATACGCTTAGGATGCAATATGCAGTGGTAGCAAGCAATCTTGCAGATAATGGCAAAAAAGAAGAAGCAAAAGATCTGCTGGAAAGATGTGATAAAAACATGTTGCAACAGAATTTCCCGTACGGGTTGGCTTCACGCAGGCAACAACAGGACCAGATATCCTACCAATTCTTAATGGCATCTTATAAAGCCGGAGATACTGTTCTAGCAAAAAAAGTTTCCGATGCCTTACGTACAGATTTGGAACAACAAATAATGTATTTTAATAGTCTTAGTGATGATAGACAAGCACCATTGGCTTATGAAAATCAGATAGTGCAACAGTTATTACAAGGTATCCAGGGAATGGAACAATATTTCACTAAACCACACTTGATGGCTCCGGCAGAAAATGAAAGTACTATTATCAACAATAATGCGCCTCCAATGCCCAAGCTTAAAAGGGCAAAAACAGATACAGCGAAATAAAAAATTTCTTTGTTGAGGTTTAATAAAATATTCCCGGCGTCATTAAGCGCCGGGATTTTTTTTGAATGCTTTAATAAAACGGGATTTTGCCATATTTTAAGACATGTTCGCCCTTTTAGGACTTTATGGCTATCGGATATGGTATCTCGCAAAAAATATCCAAAGCGCTGAAAGGCTCGCATACCTCAGCTTTTATCATTTGCATAGTGCGTACTATCCCCTTTTTTAACAATGGGAATAATAATATAAAATGTTTGTGAAGTAAATTGCAGTGAAAGGCTGAAAGCTCAATGCTGAACGCTGAATGCAGTAAACAATAAAATAATGCTAATTTCTATTTAATAAAAAAGATCAAAATGCGGCTTCATCATTTTTCAAAATACGACCCCACTGAAAACAGCAAATCTCCTTTCGAAAAGTTGCTGGATATTTTCATGCAGCTACTAACTTACACGAGCGGCGATGTAGGCGAAGCCCTGAGTTGGCTTACCGAACTGGATAAAGAATATAATCTTACCAATAATGAATATGGTATGGGCGATTTTATTGAAGACCTGAAAGACAAAGGTTACATTGATGAAAATAAACAGAAAGGTGAAATAAAGATAACTCCGAAAACGGAACAAGGAATCAGAAAACGCAGCCTGGAAGAAATTTTTGGCAAATTAAAAAAATCGGGACAAGGAAATCACCAGACTTTTAAACCCGGGAATGGAGATGAAATCAATCCGGAAACCCGGCCGTTTCAGTTTGGAGACACATTGGAACAAATCGATTTTACTGAGTCTATCCGCAATGCACAGATCAATCATGGTGTAGAAAGTTTCATGATGCAGGAAGATGATCTTGAAATCCGTGAAACGGATTTTAAAACGCAAACTTCGACCGTACTGATGATTGATATCTCGCACAGCATGATTTTATATGGGGAAGACAGAATTACGCCGGCAAAAAAAGTAGCAATGGCACTTAGCGAATTGATCACTACAAAATATCCTAAAGACACAATTGATATTGTCGTATTTGGAAATGACGCGTGGACGGTAGAAATAAAAGACCTCCCATATTTGCAGGTGGGTCCTTATCATACTAATACAGTTGCGGGGCTAGAGCTGGCGATGGATATTTTGAGAAGAAGAAAAAATCCCAACAAGCAAATTTTCATGATAACCGATGGAAAACCTACCTGTCTTAAAATTGGAAAGCGTTATTACAAAAACAGTTTTGGGGTTGACAGAAGAATATTGAACCGTTGCATGAATCTTGCGGCCCAATGTAAAAAATTAAAAATTCCGATCACCACTTTTATGATTGCCAGCGATCCTTTTCTGCAAAAATTTGTAACCGAATTTACCGAAACCAATAACGGCAAAGCATTCTTTGCTTCACTCGATAGGTTGGGTGCATTTATCTTTAAAGATTTTGAAAGCGGGAAGAGGAAAACGGTTTATTAACACCCATTAGCTATTGATTGAATAAGTTTGTAACTTCAATAATAAATGAAATGAAAGAAATTATTATAAACATACCGGACGATTCTTCTGAACTTGTAATAGAGCTAGTGGAAAAACTGGGCGGCAGTGTTGATAAAAAAGAAAAAAGAATTAAAGGATTGTTAGAGGTGAATAGTAACCGTCAGAAAAAAGTTGCACAATCAAAGAAGAAAATAAAAAAAGAAAAGATTGATCATACCTATTTATTTGGGAAATGGAAAGATTTTGATATTGACATAAAGAAAATAAGAGAAGAATTATGGCGGAACATCTAGAGGTAATTATTGATACGGATATTTTAATAAAGGCTTATAGAGGTGATTCAATAAACATTGCAAATCTAAAACTACTAAAAGGTTCGTACTGTATTTCAGTAATGTCAGCGGTCGAATTAATTGCGGGTTCTAAAAATATTAAACAGTTTACGTCATTAAACAAAGTACTTAGAGTTTACCCAATTATACATTTTGACGAAAGTATTTCCAAAATGGCCTTCAAAGTATATAAGGATTATATTTTATCACATAGTCCCAAATTGTTCGATTGTCTGATAGCCGCTACCGCGTTGAACAAAAAATTTCTCATATACACTGATAACAAAAAAGACTTCAATTTTATTGAGGGAATTAAATTTTACAAAGAAAAATAAAATGGACATAAAAAATATAAAGACCCTGGGGCAACTAAAAGAAATCAATTACAAACCCAGATCAGTAAAAGAAGAATTAAGAGAGAATCTTATAAAAAAAATCAGCAAAAAAGAAATCACTTTTCCGGGAATAATCGGCTATGAAGATTCGGTAATTCCTGATACGGAACGAGCTTTATTATCCCGGCACAATATACTTTTCTTAGGATTACGCGGACAAGCCAAAACACGCATGGCGCGGCAAATGGTTGACTTGCTGGATGAATATATTCCTGTAATAGAAGGCAGTGAAGTGAATGACGATCCTTTTAAGCCATTAAGTAAATATGCAAGAGATCTTGTAGGTCAAAAAGGAGATGACACTCCCATTTCATGGCTTCATCGAAGTGATCGTTATGGGGAAAAATTAGCTACGCCCGATGTGAGCGTTGCTGATCTTATCGGAGATATTGATCCAATAAAAGCAGCCAATTTAAAATTGAGTTATGCAGATGAAAGAGTGATTCATTACGGAATCATTCCACGAAGCAACCGTGGAATTTTTGTAATCAATGAATTGCCCGATCTGCAAGCGCGCATACAGGTTTCGTTATTCAATATCCTTGAGGAAGGCGATTTGCAGATAAGAGGTTTCAAATTAAGATTGCCGCTTGACATTATGTTTGTATTTACCGCTAATCCGGAAGATTATACCAATCGAGGCGCTATCGTTACGCCACTCAAAGACCGCATTGAAAGCCAGATACTGACCCACTACCCTACCACGATAGAAAATTCTCTATTCATTACCGAGCAGGAAGCATCCATTCATAACGACCAGATAAAAAGAGTGCAGGTAAGTGATCTGATAAAACGCCTTATCGAACAAGTTTCTTTTGAAGCGCGAAACAGTGAATTTGTGGATAAGAAAAGTGGTGTTTCTGCAAGGTTAACGATTGCCGCATTTGAAAATGCAGTGAGCGCTGCAGAAAGACGCGCTATTATGAATAAGGAAAAAGAAACACAAATATGGATAAGCGATCTCACCGGGATTATTCCTTCCATAACGGGGAAGATCGAACTGGTATACGAAGGTGAGCAGGAAGGCCCATACCAGGTAGCGTACAACCTGGTAGAAAAAGCAATACGCACACAATTTGTAAAATATTTTCCTAACCCTGACTCTTATAAAAAAAGAAGAACTAAAGAATCCGTCGTGGAAGAAAATCCATACAAAGCAGTCACACGTTGGTTTGACGCGGGCAACCAATTAAATGTTTTATTTGGTTTAAAAGATGAAGAAAAAATTCAATTGCTTTATAAAGTAGATGGGTTATATGGACTGGTAAAAAAGCATTATCCTAATGCAAGTGCTAAAGAAAACGCGTTATTGATGGAATTTGTATTACATGGCTTATCTACTTTTTCTTTGATTAGTAAGAAAGTTGTGGAAGGTAAAATTGAATTTAAAGATTTGATGGGAAGCATGATAAACCTGAGTTCTCAATCCTTTAGTGATGAGGAATTAGAATGATAAAAAATGCAAATCAGTAAAATTTGTTGATTTACTAAATAGCTTCCCACTTCAAAGAAAAAGATATTTCATTACTTTTTCAATTATTGGATTAAGTAACCAATTAAGAAAACCCTTTCAGTTAATTCAGGAAGGGTTTTTCTATAGACTCTATCTCGAAATAATAGTTTTTGGATTATTAGCTTGTCGGAGAAATAAAATCATAAAAAAATATAAATATTTTATTTTTATAACCTACCTTAAATTTTAAAAAAATTGCCTGCTATGAATAGAAAATTGATTTTATGGAGTATCGTCGTTGCGCTTGGTGGCTTGCTGTTCGGTTTTGACACTGCAGTAATTTCAGGCGCAGAGCAGGAAATAAAACGCATCTGGGACTTAAGCGATGTACTGCATGGAGTTGCAATTGCCATTGCTCTTTATGGGACTGTAATAGGCGCTCTTTTTGGGGGGATTCCTGCTACTAAGTTCGGAAGAAAAAAGACCTTACTCTGGATAGGAGTTTTTTATTTAGTTTCTGCCATTGGCTCTGCCCTTGCTCCCGGAGTTTATATTTTTATGGCTTTCAGAGTGCTGGGTGGGCTTGCTATAGGCGCTTCATCCGTAGTAGCTCCAATGTATATCACAGAAATTGCTCCTGCTAAAAACAGGGGGAAACTGGTTGCGACGTTTCAGTTTAATATTGTATTTGGCATCTTAATTGCCTATCTCTCCAATTATTTACTTCAAGGCGTTGGAGGGGATGATAGCTGGCGCTTGATGCTTGGAGTGGTGGCCATTCCCGCATTGATCTATTGTATTCTAATCTTCTTTGTTCCTGAAAGTCCAAGGTGGCTAATGGTGCATAGGCGTGATTATGATACCGCCAGAAAAATTTTAGAAGTAAGCGATCCTGAAGGCGTTGACGAAGCAATTCTTGATATTCAAAGAACGATTGAACTGGATCATCGTAAAGAAAGCATATCAGCATTTCTATCCAAAAAATATAGTATCCCCATTTTTCTGGCAATTCTCATCGCATTCTTCAATCAAATGTCAGGTATTAATGCAGTCATATATTTCACTCCAAGAGTTTTTGAACTTGCGGGGATCAGCACCCAGGCGGCGTTTCTTCAGAGCGCAGGCGTAGGGTTGGTTAATTTAGTTTTTACCATGGCGGGATTATATCTTATTGACAGGATTGGAAGAAAAAAACTAATGCTGATTGGCTCTGTTGGTTACATTATATCACTGGCGGCAGTTGCATTTGCTTTTTATTCCGGACATTCCGGAGGTATGGTCGTTCCGGTTTTGCTTTTCGTATTTATCGCATCCCATGCCATCGGTCAGGGTACGGTAATTTGGGTTTTTATTTCTGAAATTTTCCCAAACAGTGTTCGGGCGTACGGGCAATCGCTCGGATGTGCCACCCTTTGGATTACGGCATCAATAATCACCACTATTTTCCCAATTATGGCAGCAAAATTTGGTCTTGCTCCTCTTTTTCTTTTCTTTGCCATTATGATGGTATTCCAACTTTTATGGGTTATTTTTAAAATGCCCGAAACAAAAGGTGTGCCGTTAGAAGAACTGGAAGCAAAGCTTTTAAAAGGAAAGGTTCCAACAACTAGTGCGGTTTCTCTTAGTAGTTAACATTTCGAAATAATTAAAAACAATAGAATGGAACATTTAAATAATCATAAAGTCGTTTGTTTTGGAGAAGTTTTATGGGACATATTCTCTTCGGGAGCCGTGCCGGGTGGAGCGCCTATGAACGTGGCTTATCATCTTCATAAACAAAATAAAAACCCTGCAATAATTACTGCTGTTGGCAATGATGAAAAAGGAAAAGAACTCCTCGATATTTTTTCCGGTTATGGGCTTCGCACCGATTTTATACAGACAGACCCAGTACATGAAACAGGTAAAGTATATGCCAAACCAAATGAGGACCACGAAGTCGTTTATGATATCGTGAAACCGGTTGCATGGGATTTTATTAAATGGAATGAAGAACTCAGCGAATTAGTTTCCAAAGCTGATTATTTTGTATTTGGAAGCCTTGCTTCCAGGAGCCCTGAGTCAAAAAAAACACTTTTAAAACTCCTGGAATCTGCCCGGACAAAAGTACTCGACATTAATCTGAGGCCTCCTCATTTTGATAAAAAAATAGTTGAAGAATTATTAGTAAAGGCTGATTTTTTAAAACTAAATCTTTCCGAACTGGAATTGATAACAGGATGGCATTCTGAATTTGCCAATATAAGAGACCGCGTTATGTTTGTGATGGATAAGTTTAATATCAAAAATGTTGTAGTCACAAAAGGTGGTGATGGTGCCAGTTTATTTTACAACGGCAATGAGTATACGCACAATGGATATAAAGTGAAAGTAGCAGATACCGTAGGAAGTGGAGATGCTTTTTTATCGGGACTTATTGGAAAATTGCTTGACAAAGAATCTCCTGAACAAGTATTGGAATTTGCTATAAGAATGGGTGCTTTCATCGCCACTCAAAAAGGAGCATGCCCGGATTATAATATTCAAAACGTCCGGAACTGGCATCTACAGTAAAATCTAAAAGATTACCAAAATCCGAACTTGAGTCCATTTTCGACTTCATTCTTCTTTAAGAAATATTTCCTTAAACAAATAAGAATCTGTGCTAATTGTTGGTTTACTGTAGCAAACGTATTGCGGAGCAGACTTGAACCGCCGTCCGCCTCAGGCGGATATGATCCGGTGCTCTAACCTCTTAAAATATAGTATCCCTTGATGGACTTTTATTGAACCAGATTACTCAGGATTTACTGGCAATTGCAGACCTGCCAGAGTCGAGCTAGAAGATACTATTTTGAATAAAATAACCACAGATTCCCATACTATAACTCGCAACGAGACTTTTTATGCTTTCGATTATCAAATGTTTATAGCTTTTAATCCTCTATCGGGCATTAGCAAATGAAGAAGATATTTTTATAGAATTAGAAGGAACTATTTGTATTATCGCGTGTTTTTTAGTTATAAAGATAACACAAGTTTTAGCATTCAAGACGTTCTTTACTTATCAAATATATCATCATAATTCATATTATAAATTATTGTAGGCAACCAATTCTAAAAAGATTCCGATTATATAAACAGATAAAAATTAAAATCACTCTGCGTGATTCTAGTTGTGTCGAATGAGATTGGAACCGATATAAATCAATTTAAACCTTTTAAAATTATTTTATGAAAATCAAAAAATTTGTCTTGTTATTTTCTGCAAGCGTGATAGTATTATTTTTTGCATCCTGTTCCAAATCAAGCAGCAATCCAATGACAGGCACCAACACAGCATCGGTAGATATTTCAGGAATGGCATTTCCTACGACCACTACAGTTAAAGTGGGCACTACAGTTGTCTGGAATAACAAGGATGCTATGGCACACACGGTTACTTCAGATGATGGCTCAAGTTTTAATAGCGGAAACTTAGCATCCGGTGCCAGTTTCTCATACCAGGCAAAGACCGCAGGGTCGTTCCCTTACCATTGTAATTATCATGCCAATATGCATGGCACTTTGGTAGTAAATCCCTGATAGACGTATG
>JBDTGD010000068.1:0-2215 GCA_039937595.1 Ginsengibacter sp.
TCATTTTACCCAACAAAAATGAAAAGATAATTACTAACCAATAACAAAAATAAATGCCCTTCGGGGAAAAGGAGGAAACTTACTATGATTCAATTTGATTTGCCAAAAGAACAATCTTCTATCCTGAAAGTAATAGGAATAGGAGGTGGCGGCAGCAATGCTGTTAACCATATGTTCAACCAAAATATTGATGGAGTAAATTTCATTATCTGCAATACGGACGCGCAGGCTATCACTACCAGCCGGGTACCAAACAAAGTGCAGCTCGGGCCACATTTAACGCAAGGCCTGGGTGCCGGCGCTAACCCCGAAATTGGCCGCGAGGCCACCGAGGAAAGCCTTGAAGAAATAAAAAAGATTCTTGAGGTGAATACCAAAATGGCTTTCATTACTGCCGGAATGGGCGGTGGAACAGGAACTGGCGGCGCACCCATCATTGCAAAAATTTGTAAAGATCTTGGTATATTGACGGTTGGCATTGTAACCACTCCTTTTGCTTATGAAGGCAAAAAAAGAATTGCGCAGGCAGAGGTTGGTATTAATAAATTGAAAGAGCATGTAGATACGCTTTTAGTAATAAGCAATGACAAGTTACGGCATCAATTTGGAAACCTGACAATGAAAGCTGCATTTGCAAAAGCGGATAATGTATTGGCAACAGCTGCAAAATGTATCACTGATGTCATTAATAGTACCGGTCAGATCAACGTAGATTTTGCGGATGTATGTACAGTTATGAGAAGCGGTGGCGTAGCAATCCTTGGGAGCGCGGAGTGCGAGGGTGAAGGCCGTGCTCAGAAAGCCATTGAGCAGGCACTTAACTCTCCATTATTAAATGACAATGATATTCGCGGGGCCAAATGGATCCTGATTAATATTAATTCAGCAGAAGGTGAATCGGAATTCACCATGGATGAAGTAGAAACCATTCAAAACCATTTGCTAAGCCAGGCTGGAGAAGATTCTGATGTAATTCTTGGGCTGGGATATGATAATTCACTTGATAAAAAAATAGGGATTACACTGATAGCTACAGGATTTGAACATAAAGAACCTTTTGATAAGAAAGAAGAACCTGTGGTTACTGTAAAAAAAGGTGATGAAAAAGTAGTGGTGGTGTTGCAACCCGAGAAAAAGAAAAAAGACAACAAGCCTCTTTTTTTGTTTGATGAAAAAAATGAAACTGTTGTTACTAAGGAAGATTCGGTGTTTGATGAAGTTGAGGAACAAAATATTATTGAGCAAAAAGGCTTTAAAACTTTGAAAGACGAGGATGTATACGCTGCGCTTCAGAGCCAGGAAGAATTAGCGATGGCTCCTAAAATAGTAGAAACCCCTATAGCTACAATCGTGAATCTACAAAAAGAGGATCGGGGAAATACTGTTGATAAATCATCAGAGGCTATTATCCATTTCGAGTTATCTTCGGACTATAATTTCAATCCTCCGAAAGCTAACTGTGATCAGCAGAGTAATGCTGAAAATTTAGATCAAAATAAACAAAAAGAAAAGATTAATAAAGACGCTAGCACCGCCCCAACGTCAGGCGGTTATTTGGCCAAGCCGAAGCAGATTTATGCAGAAGAAAAGCCAAAATTTGAATCCGAAACTCTTAGTAAACCAACCCCATTGTCAATTTCCAGGCAGGAAGACGAACCTGCGGAAGAAATGCAATTGGTGGTGAAAAATTCCAATGATGCGGTGGAGGAAAACCAGGAAAAGAAAGTACACCAAACGATGCCCATCATGATGTCTGATGTTGAGGAACCGCCGATGGTGGACGAAACAGAAGAACTAAAGCGCCGGGCCATGGATCGTATTGCAAAGTTGAGGAGTCTCTCTTTTAACTTAAATGCTGCCGATCCTAACAATGAGTTTGAGTCTGTTCCGGCTTACCTTCGCCGCAATATGGAATTGCACAATTCCATCGCTGACGTAGAAAGCTTTTATAGTAACTATACCGTAAAATCAAATGAAGATAATAAGGCCGAAATAAGCACCATTAATACTTTTTTAGATGGTGAAAAACCTGATTAAAGTTGGAGCGCGTGTCTAGTTGTCATAGAACGCCCTCTGAAATTATTATAGATAACTTATTTTATATTTCGTTGTTGTGAGTACTGTTTTTGATTTATTTCCCCGGAGACTGAAAAAGTTAGCCGGGGTTTTTTATCGGTACATTGTTTGGAAAAAGCAATTGGGGAAACCATAAATC
>JBDTGD010000069.1:0-5474 GCA_039937595.1 Ginsengibacter sp.
CATATTTACTAATGAACCAATAAACCATTTAACCAATAAACTTATCTTTAACTTGCGTCCTCATGCACACACTCAAAAAGTCTCTCGGCCAGCATTTTTTAAAAGATGAAGAGGTAGTTAGTAAAATTATCGATGCTTTAATGCAACATCCTTTTAAAAATTTACTGGAGGTTGGCCCCGGCGGCGGTGCACTCACTAAACATTTAGTAAAAATTCCAAACATTCATTTTAAAGCTGTAGAGCTTGATCAGGATAAAATTGATTTTTTAGCAAAAGAATTTTCTTCTTTAAAAGATGATTTGATTCATCAAAGTTTCCTGGAGATTGACCGTCCTTTTGATGAGCCGTTTATTGTCATTGGCAATTTTCCCTATAATATTTCTACACAAATTTTATTTAAAGTTTTGGACTGGAAAGAATATGTTCCGGTGGTGATAGGTATGTTTCAGAAGGAAGTCGCGGAACGGGCCGCGGCCAAAGAAGGTAGTAAAATTTATGGAGTTTTAAGCGTGCTCATTCAATACTATTATCATGTGGAGTATTTATTTTCCGTAGGCAATGAATGTTTTATCCCACAACCAAAAGTACAAAGCGGCTTAATTCAATTAACAGCGCGTAAAAATTATCTTCCCGTAAAAAGTGAAAGAGCATTTTGGGTGTTAGTAAAGACTGCATTTAATCAACGCCGCAAGACATTGCGAAATGCATTGAAAAGCCTGATTGCTAAAGAAGATTTAGCGGATAGTCTTTTCGACCGAAGAGCGGAAACCTTAAGTGTAGCCGAATTTGCGGAGTTAACTTTTAAAATGCTATGAAGAGCCTGATCAGAAAATATTATTGCTGAACATATTTTTATTCATATAAGATTCACAGAATTTTAAGCCAACATCAAGTTTTTCATAATTAATTACAGCTTCATATCAGTCGTCCTTTACTAAATTTGTTCATTCATAAAAACAAACTAAATGAGCGAAACAAACCCCATTGCAGATATCAGGAAAGTATATCAGTTAAAATCGCTTCTTGAAAAAGATGTAGATGCCAATCCTATAAAACAATTTAAAAACTGGTGGCAGCAAGCAATAGAAAGTAAAATAGAAGAGCCGAACGCTATGGCGCTTGCTACCTGTGATACTTCTGGAAAACCATCTGCAAGAATCGTATTACTAAAAGAAATTAAAGAAAACGGATTTGTTTTTTTTACAAACTATTCGAGCCGTAAAGGAAAAGAAATAGAGAAAAATCCATTTGTATCGCTACTGTTTTTTTGGAAAGAACTGGAGAGGCAGGTAAGAATTGAAGGGAATATAAAAAAAATCAGTGCCGAAGAAAGTGACGAATATTTTTCTCAAAGACCACTTGAAAGCCGCATAGGCGCCTGGAGTTCACCGCAAAGTTCAGTTATAGAGAATCGTGAAGTGCTTCAAAAAAATGTTGAAAAATACAATCTTAAATTCGGCACAGAACCTATTCCGCGCCCTGAATATTGGGGAGGATATATCGTGTCGCCCAATCTCATGGAGTTTTGGCAAGGCAGGCCGGGAAGGCTTCACGACCGCCTGCAATATTCTTTGTCGGAAAATTATGAATGGTTTATGAACCGGCTGGCTCCATAAAAAAAACATCAGTAAAATAAGTGACCGATATCTCCTCCTGGATGACCCAACCGGAGCAGCTTCGCCGGAGATTTATGTTTTACCAGGAAAAACAATTCATCCCGTTATTATGCTTCCTTAGCGTTTTTAGTTTTCGCTTCTTTAGCAGCTTTTACATTTTTTGTTACCGGCCTTGATTTACCAAAAGACCCCATAGCTATTTTTCCTTTTTTAGTTTTTTTATCTCCGCGTCCCATTAAAATTTTATTTTAGAAAATGAATAATTAGTAAAAAAAAAAGCAAGATACATCAATGCATCTTGCTTTAAGAAATTCTTGCGAAAATCAGATTTTTGATGACAGCTCTTTACCTGCTTTAAACTTAGCTACTTTCTTAGCTTTAATTTTAATAACAGCTCCTGTTTGAGGATTACGGCCGTTGCGGGCAGCTCTTTTACTTACAGAGAAAGTACCAAAACCTACAAGGGTAACTTTGCCGCCACCTTTTAAAGTTTTAGTAACTGCTGAGGTAAAAGAATCTAAAGCAGCATTAGCCTGTGTTTTCGTAATTTCTGCATCATCAGCCATTTTGGCGATTAGTTCAGCTTTGTTCATAATAATTTTTATTTGATTTTTTACAGCGACAAATATAGAAGGTTTTTCATTGAAATGAAATTTTTATAAAAATTTTTTTTGCACCACATTTCAATGAAATCCGCAATTGGTATGGTTTTTAGGTTCATTAGTGGGGAAATGATAAACAACAAATTCCGTAAGTGAAACTTACAATGCAGTCCTGCACTGCATTACAGACAATTTTTTATCTAACTTCCTTGTTTGAAAGGATTTAAGCATGTCGTTTATGAAAAGATTTTTTTAAACAAAAAATAAAAACTTATTCCACATTTTGAAGAAGCGTCCGAAAGTAGACAGCTCTATCTCCCCATTTCTCCAAAGCTTTATTTCTGAGAATTGGTGAAAACAGTTTTATATAAGTATCATAATCCTGGCGGTTGTTTGTCAGAAACTGAGTTACAAAAATTTTGCCTTCTTCATCGTCATGTTCTAATAGCTTATAAAAGCGGTATTCTGTAAAAGCTCCGGTGGCCATCACTTCAGGGATATGGATTTCTTTTTGCCACCTGATCCATTCGTCTCCTATTTCGTGATCTACTTTTATAGTAATGTTATAGACAATCATAAATTATAATTTCAAATCCAAAAAGACGGGACAATGATCGCTATGTTTTACATCGGGAAAGATCTTTACTTCCTGTATCTGTGCAGCAAGATTGTTGGTTACATTTATGTAATCAATACGCCAGCCCTTGTTCTCTAATCGAACGCTGGGGCGCATTACGCTCCACCAGCTATATTGATGAGGCTCTTTGTTCAAATGGCGAAACCCATCAGTGAAGCCGTTTGATAAGAACTTATCCATCCAGGCTCTTTCCTCCGGCAAAAAACCTGAAGTCTTTTTATTAGAAACAGGATTATGAATATCTATTTCTTTATGCGCAATATTATAATCGCCACAAACAATTAATTTTCTTCTTGTCTTTTTCAATTCATTGAGGTAGTCCAAAAATTCATCGAGCCAAAGATATTTATAAGACTGCCGTACTTCTCCGGTAGTACCTGATGGAAAGTAGGCATTGATTATCGTGATATCTCCAAAATCGGCTCTCAATACCCGTCCTTCAAAATCACTTTGCTCGATGCCGTGGCCGTATTCTACGTTGCCAGGTTCCAGTTTACTTAAGATACCCACACCGCTATATCCTTTTTTTTGGGCCAGGAAAAAATAAGGACGATATCCTGCGGATTCAATAGCATCAAGGTCTATATCGGCTTCATGGGCTTTTACTTCCTGGATGCAAATTATATCTGCCGGCGACGTATTCAACCAGTCAATAAAATCTTTTTTTATAGCGGCTCGAATTCCGTTTATGTTGTAAGTGATAATGGTAATGTGTCCATTCATGGTCGAATTCGTTGATTGATTAATTGGTTTAATGATTTCAACAATAATTTTAAAAATAAAATTCGTACCTATTTGTTGATTTACTGGCTTTTTATTTACTACTCCATCTCGTTTTTTGTTAATCTAATTGAGGTCTCAGCCATCTTTCCGCTTCTTCAATAGGCATATTTTTCCTCTTTGCGTAATCTTCTAACTGGTCTTTTGCAATTTTTCCTATTCCAAAATATTTACTTTCAGGATTTGCAAAATACCAACCACAAACAGAAGGTGCGGGATACATCGCTAATGATTCAGTCAATGTGATACCGGCGTTTTTAGTGGCATCCAACAATTCAAAAAGCTTATATTTTTCCGTATGATCCGGACATGCAGGATACCCCGGTGCCGGACGGATGCCTGCATATTTTTCTTCGATCAATTCTTTGGAAGATAACGTTTCCTCTTTAGCATAACCCCAAAATTCCTTGCGGGTTCTTTCATGTAATAATTCTGCAAAAGCCTCTGCAAGCCTGTCCGCCAGCGCTTGTAGCATGATCTTATTGTAGTCATCAAATTCTTTATTAAATCTTTCAATGTGAGGCTCAAGGCCATGCATGGACACAGCAAAAGCACCAAGGTAATCGCGGCCGCCGGGTTTTATAAAATCTGCAAGTGACATGTTAGGCTGTCCTGGCGCCTTCTTTATTTGCTGCCGCAAAAACTCGAGGTTATAATTTTTCCCATCGGTATTTTTTACTTCCACTGTGTCATCGGCAATCGCATTGGCTTCCCAAAAGCCCACAACTCCCTTTGCGGTAAGCCACTTTTCTTTGATTACTTTTTTCAAAAACACCTGCGCTTCGTCATAAAGCTTAGTGGCTGCCTCCCCTATTTTTTCATCTGATAATATTTGCGGGAATTTTCCATGAAGCTCCCAGGCAATAAAAAATGGCTGCCAGTCTAAATATTCATAAATCTCATTAAGATCATAATCTTCAAAAACTTTTATTCCTGTAAAGGTTGGCTTTACAGGATTGAAACTTTCCCAGCTAATTGGAAATTTATTTTTTTGTACTTTTTCAAAAGGCAATAAAACCTTTGCAGATTTTTTATTACCAAAATCATTCTTCAGTTTTTCGTATTCTTTTTTTATCCCGTTTAAATATTCCGCTTTATTTTCTTTATTCAATAAGTTTCCTGCAACGGTTACACTTCTTGAAGCATCTAAAACATGCACCACACCATTATCAAACTCAGGTGCAATGCGCACTGCGGTGTGTAGCCGTGAAGTAGTAGCTCCGCCAATAAGTAATGGAATCTGAAAATTATTTCTTTTCATTTCCCGGGCTACATGCACCATTTCATCAAGCGATGGCGTAATCAATCCGCTCAACCCGATCATAGCAACATTTTTTTCTTTCGCTACCTGCAAAATTTTATCTGCTGGGACCATTACACCTAAATCAATAACTTCATATCCATTACAACCAAGTACTACACCTACGATATTTTTTCCTATATCATGAACATCACCTTTGACGGTGGCCATTAAAATTTTTGCGGGGCCCTCGCCTTCCACATTTAAAATTCCTGCCTCAATATTTGCCTGTTTTGTTTTTTCTTTTTCAGCTTCAATAAAAGGAAATAAATAGTTCACACTTTTCTTCATTACCCGCGCACTTTTCACTACCTGAGGCAAAAACATTTTTCCACTTCCGAAAAGATCACCTACCACATTCATTCCATCCATTAAAGGGCCTTCAATTACATCGAGCGGCTTGGGATATTTCAAACGCGCCTCTTCTGTATCCGCTTCTATATAATCAGTAATTCCGTTTACCAACGCATGGCTTAAGCGCTTTTGTACCTCTTCTTTTCTCCAGGCTTCATCTTTTACAATTTCTTTTCCCTTTGCTT
>JBDTGD010000070.1:0-5255 GCA_039937595.1 Ginsengibacter sp.
AATCAGAACTTATAAAATTCTATCTATTCTTTTTTTATCATTGGTATGGCATGTTGCGGTTGCACAAGTATCGTTCGGCAATTACGCTTTGACAGGTGCTTCCATTATTGATGCCAATCATAAAATGCCTGAACCACATCAGACAATTCTTATTGTAGATCACAAAATAAGTGATGTCTTCAGCGATGGAAGCAAGCCGATTCCAGATTCCTTTAATATTATCAAGTTAAATGGGAAATATTTATTGCCGGGTTTGATAGATGCCCACGTACACATGGCTACCGATCCCTCCATTGATAACTATCGTGCAATCACCATAGATGTATTGAAAAGAATGCTTTATAGCGGTGTTACTTCTGTAAGAGATATGGCTGGCGATGCCCGTGTACTTGCAGATTTATCACGTGATGCTTTAACGGGTGATATTATTTCTCCTGATATCTATTATTCAGCACTAATGGCTGGCCCTGTTTTTTTTAATGATCCAAGAGCGGCGACATCAACGAGAGGAGCTTTGCCCGGCAAAATGCCATATATGCTTGGTGTTACAGATTCTACAAATCTAGCGCTCGCCGTGGCTGAAGCAAAAGGCACCGGTGCCAGAGGCATAAAATTATATGCCAATTTATCCGCTTCCCTGGTTAATAAAATAGTTACCGAAGCAGGGAAACAAGGCATTTACGTTTGGGGGCATGCATGGTTGGATGATGCTAAACCTTCAGATGTAGTTAAAGCAGGTGTAAATCCAATCTCGCATTCACGATTGCTCATCTTTGATAAGGTCGATTCAACACCCGCATATTGGAAAAATGAACACATTCCTTACAAATCCATAGCTGATTCAGTTTGCCAGCTGTCATCTTTATTTCAACTGATGAAAGAGCATCATACAATTCTTGATGCAACCATGCTTACTTATAAACAATTCAGCGAAGAGGACACCACCAAACGGTATATTTATGAAATAACCAAAGAAATAACTAAACAGGCATATAAAGCCGGAATTACAATTGACGCCGGGACAGATGACGACCAGATAATGTTTGTTCAGAAAGAAATGGAACTTCTAGTAAAAGATGCAGGCTTTACTGCGATTGACGCTATAATAGCAGGGACCTTAAATGGTGCAAAAGCACTCCGTATTGATGACAAGGTCGGCACCGTTTCAGTAGGTAAAATTGGTGACCTGCTAGTGCTTGATAAAAATCCTTTGGAAAATATTGAAAATGTTGAATCAGTTTTTCTTGTTATAAAAGGTGGTAAACTTTTTAAAAATGATATTCATAAATAATTAATGAGCTACAAACTAAAATCAATGACGATCGCTAACAGAATTCCAGCAGACGAACAAATTGTTGCTCTTTCTATTCACCTTCATCTTTTGTTTTCTAATCCAATAATTATCGGATCGGCTTTGGCGGAAAATTATAAAACGACGGATCATCGCCTTATTTTAAGTGGTCATGTAAGTACAATTTCGGAGTGCAGTTAATTCACTAAAAGCATTATCATGTTTCAGCAATTTTATGAACCGCATCCAGCGTTGAAAGGATTTGTGAATAACATTATGATACATCAGATACATCTTGATGCAACGCATGTTCCAAAAAGTTTTGCGATTCCGCCGCTTCCTGAACATTGCTTATTTTTTTATCTAAGAGATAAGTCAGAAGTTGAAGATATTTCTACAAAAAAATTGGAAACTCTCTCGTCTTGTATTGTAGTTGGTCCGCATGTAAACAGGCATAATATAATACCTGGACGCAATCACCTGATGATTAAAGTAGGATTTCAGCCAGGCGGTTTATATCGTTTTTTAGGTGTCCCGATGAATGAACTTTTGTGCAGTGACGCATTTAATGGCAGCGATTTTTTGGGAAAAGAAATAAATGAAGTAAATGAAAAATTACAAGAAGCGGTTTCATTTACAGAAATGAATTTGATTGTTGAAAAATTTCTGCTGAATCATGTACTTAAATTAAAACAAGCTTTACCTATTGATGAAGTGTTGCCATTGCTTATTAAACAACGGGGATTGGTTAGAATTGACCAACTCGCATCTCATTCGTGTTTAAGTATTCGCCAGTTTGAAAGAGTATTTCAACAGCGAATTGGATTGCCACCAAAATATTTTTCCAGGTTAGTAAGATTTGCACAGGCCTGGATTATTAAAGAACAACAGCCAGATATTAGCTGGATAAAGGTTGCACACGAGTGCGGCTATTTTGACCAAATGCATTTAATACGCGACTTTCAAGAATTTGCCAATGTCAGTCCATCCACAATTGAATCAGAGCTTTTAAATTCTCCGGTTAAATTTTTTAATCGTCTTTTTTGCTAAAGATGTCGTTTTTATACTATGCTTTTATTTTCAGGTGTCATTAGTTTTGCAAGAAAATAATAAACCATGAAAAAAGTATTTACAACAATTGTTTTACTGCTTATATGCAAAATGATGTTTGCCCAGAAACATACAAAAGATGAAGCAGCAATCAATGCTCAGGTTGACGCTATGGTATATAGCTGGAACCATCACAACTATGATGACTTAAAAAACTATACTACAGAAAATACCGATTGGGTCAACGCTGTAGGTATGTGGTGGAAAGGACGAAAGGAATCACAATATGCACACCAAGTCTATCATAATACCATGTTTAAAGAATCAGTTGTGCAGAAAGATTCTGTTTTTATACGCTTTGTTACAAACGATGTAGCCATAGCACACCTTTATTGGCATTTTAGCGCTTTTACGGCGCCTGATGGAAAAAAAGATGCAAGTGATTGTATTGCTACACTTGTGTATGTAAAACAAAACGGAAAATGGCTGATGGATGCAGGACAAAACTTTGCTATTGTAAAAGAAGTGCAGCAGTTTGACCCGGTTAAACAAATGCCGAAGAACTACAAATAATGCCTTCTGCCAATATTCATAACCAGAGCGAATAGAATTTATCGTCACCAGCTCTTCTAAATAAAAACAGAAAGTCATCTAAATTTTTTTAAGAAACGCTATATGCACAAAGCAAAAATTCTAATAATAACCAGCTTAGTTTTTTGTGGCGCAATATTCGGCGCTAAAACTTTGGCACAAATCAGCCATAAGCCTGGGGACACATTTAGAGACTGCTCAGACTGCCCGGAGATGGTGGCGTTACCTTCCGGAACATTTACAATGGGTAGTCCAGAGAACGAAATGGGGCGTAGTGATTTTGAAGGCCCGCAAAAAAAAATTACTATAAAGCAATTTGCTGTTGGTAGGTATGATGTAACTCGGGGTCAATGGAAAACATTTGTAAATGCAACCCATCGCCCGGTAGTTTCTGGATGTGCATTTAGTGGCTTTAAAGACACTACCCGTAAAGACTGGTACGCTAATCCTAAAGCATCCTGGTGCAATCTTGGCTTCCCGCAAGACAGTAGTCACCCTGTCGTTTGCATAACATGGGATGATGCAAAGGATTATATAAAATGGCTAAGCCAAAAGACAGGATACACCTACCGGCTGTTAAGTGAAGCTGAATGGGAATATGCTGCGCGAGCACGAACAACCACGGCTTTTCCTTGGGGAAGTGTAGCCAGTCATGAGTTTGCTAATTACGGAGCCGATTCCGGTTGGACAGGTTTAACATCAAGGCGTGATAAATGGATGGGTACTGCGCCAGTAGGTTCGTTTCCCCCAAACGCATTCGGGTTATATGATATGCAGGGAAATGTGTTGCAGTATGTTGAGGACTGCTTCTCAGCTACGCTTTCTGACGTGCCCGCTGATGGCTCTCCTTACAAGACAGACATTGTATTAAACATGACGGGCAGGTATTCTTTCATGAATGGAAAAAGATCATGCGACAGCCGAATAGTACGTGGTGGTGATTGGGGCGATCCACCACAGATGATTCGTTCAGGATTTCGGAATGTGGCACCAGGCCCAGGATTTACACTGGACAATTATCGCAGTGGCGGCGTGGGTTTTCGTGTGGCAAGAGAGCTATAGCAATGCTTTGGCGAATTCGAAAACTCGTGGAACAACATAATCACACACGCATACTAAAAGGTTTGGATATAGGCTGGTTGAAAGAATAACAATGAGCTACAAGCCAATATCAGTGCCGCTCTCCATCGGAATTCCAGCAGACGAACAAACAACAGTTTTTTCTATTTACCTTTATTTTTTGTTTTCTAATCCGATAATTATCGGATCGGCTTTGGTTCGGGCTAAAAATTATAAAATGCCGGTCTATCCGAGCCCCAAACGTTGTGCAATGCTAAAACTTTGTAATTTACTTTTACCTAAACATTAAAAAAATGAAACGTAGTTCCTTCCTAAAAATGTTTGTTGCTGTTGGTTCGACCATTGCAATGCCTTTTACCGGCTTTGCAAAGCGAAAAGAAAATAATCGTAACAATACACCTTTCGGGGTAGCAGCAGGAAAAGACAGGTTTGATAAGCCCTTTAATTTATTTGAAGGCGACACGTTTTATACTAAAGTATCCACAAAAGACACAGATGGAGATATGTATATTTTTGAGTCAACCCGTGTAGAAAAAAGAGGACCGCCTTTACATTATCATTATAGTCAGGATGAATGGTGGTATATACTGGAAGGGGAATTTATATTCAAGATAGGTGAAGAAAGCTTTAAAGGAAAAGCAGGCGATTCGTTCTTTGGCCCACGGAGGATACCACATGCTTTTGCTAAGGTGAATGAAGGGAATGTCAGGATGCTAATAACATTCCAGCCAGCGGGTAAAATGGAACTGTTTTTTAATTCTGTAAGCGAAGGAGTAAATAATACATTTTCTGAAAAAGAGAAATTAGAAATACGGAAAGACCACGGTGTTAAAATTGTAGGACCTGCGCTTACACATCAAAAAACATGACTTGATAATTTCAGCCTGGTTAAATTTAAAATTCTGGATGTCTTTAGTTTGAAAACCCTATAAAAAAATTGCAAATAAAATTTTGTAGTTGCTTTTTTTACCCAGGGTTTTATAATTTTTAAAATGACAAGAAATGTCGGTTTGCATTTTATCCGCGATGGCTCATATCATTCTATCTGAATCGTAAAGAACAGCTAAACAAGGAAGAACAAATTTTAAAAATTGAAAGAATGGAGGCTATTCCTTAAAATTTTACCGCTTTTAAAAAAATCATAAACACTGATTCAATATTGTAAATGTCATCTAACGGAGGTGACTTTAACCAAGTGTTATTATCATAAGATGACTAGTTCGATAAAACCTATCGAATGAAA
>JBDTGD010000071.1:0-3556 GCA_039937595.1 Ginsengibacter sp.
GCTATAAAATATTTACACACGCCAGGTCAAAATTGCATATTTGCCTGCAAAAACGGAGATATCGCTATTTGGGACCAGGGCGAATTTCCTGCCAAATGGTACCGCCAGGGAGATTTTGTAATGCCGGGAACAGACAGTTCTTATTTTTGGCAGGGTATGATACCTCAAAATGAAAATCCGCATTTGGTAAATCCCGAAAGAGGTTTTGTAAGCAGTGCCAATCAATTGCCAACAGATACTACATATCCCTATTACCTCGGGGGAACTTACCCGCCTTATCGAGGCTTGGAAATCAACCGAAGGCTGGCTGATATGAATAACATTACCCCACAGGATATGATGAAATTACAGACAAGCAACTATAATGTTTTTGGCGAAATGGCGCTTCCGGTTTTGGTCAATAATATGCAGGTGGATAAACTTTCTCCGCAGGAAAAAGCATATTTTGATATTTTAAAAAACTGGAACCACAGCAACGACCCCGATTCAAAAGGAGCTACCTTATTTGTGTTGAGTTGGGATAGTTTGGAAACAACCGTTTGGAACGACGAATTTTTAAAGACACGCCTCCAGTTGTTGTGGCCTTCTGAAAGTACGCTGTTGGATGATATCAATAAATATCCTGACTTCAAATTTTTTGATAATGTAAATACTGCCCCGCATGAAACGTTATCAGATGATGTAACGGCGGCCTTTCAAAAAGCCGCGGCAGTAGTAAGAAAAGCTGATGTAAACGGAACGATAGAATGGGCAAAATATAAAGATACACGAGTAGAACATTTAGCACGAATAGATGAGTTCAGCCGTTTGCACTTGCCGATAGGCGGTGGTACCAATACTATCAATGCCGCGAAAGAACAACACGGGCCAAGCTGGCGCATGATCGTGTCTCTAACGCCTGAAACAGAAGCCTACGGGATTTATCCGGGAGGCGAGAGTGGTAATCCAGGCAGCGTTTTCTATGATGATTTTGTGAGTGATTGGGCTGTGGGAAAATACTATAAATTGTGGGTGATGAAAGCCTCAGATGCGAACGATAAAAGAGTGAAGGGAACGATGTCGTTCAATTGAAAATTGAGAATTGAAAATTGAGACAGTAAACAAATAAATAATTATGATTTCTTATCAACTAATAAACTTAATCAACCAATAAACCCAATTATAACGATGAAATTTATCGCGTCGATAATACTTATCATACTTTTTAGTTTCCTCTCTTGCCTTTATTTTCCCTGGTGGAGCATTGCAATTGCGGCATTCATTATTTCGCTGCTTATTCCTCAGAAGCCCTGGGTTTCTTTCCTCTCAGGTTTCCTTGCTCTTTTTTTATTGTGGGGATTTTTGAGTGTATGGATCAACGCCAACAATGACCAAATTCTTGCTCATCGGGTTTCTTTATTGATCTTCAAGACAGATAGCCCATTTCTGCTGATCCTCGTAACGGCTTTGATTGGTTCATTGGTAGCGGGTTTCGCTGCATTGACGGCCAGTTATGTACATGAAATCAGGAGTGCCTATAAGGCTTAGTAAAAGTGTAAAGTTTTTAATACCATTGATAAGAATAAAACAGAAACCATTAAGAAATTAAGGAAATTAAGTTGGGCTATTTCCAATGTTAATTTGGTATAAGATGTTATTTTCGTTCTATGCAAAAAATTCTGCTGTTGTTTTTATTTTTCGGTGTGTTTACAGTTTCAGCGCAGAAAATCGAGGGAACCGTAAAAGATACTGAAGGCAACATTTTACCCTTCGCTTCTATCCTCGTAAAGGGTACACCAATGGGCACTACCACCAATGACCAGGGAAGATTCAGTATTTCTCTTCCGCCCGGTGACTTTACCATCGATTGCCGTTATGTAGGTTATGCTTCAGAGGAAAGAAAGATTACACTAAAGGCTTCAGATGAAACCATCAATTTTGTATTATCCCTGCAACGCCTTAGATTAAAGGAAGTGATCGTAAAACCCGGGGGCGAAGATCCGGCTTATGAAATAATAAGAAAAGCGATAAAAAAACGTCCTTACTATGAAAGCCAGGTAAAAGCGTTTGAAGCAAAAGTTTATTTAAAAGGGCTTATTAAATTAAGAAACTTACCTGAGAAAATTTTTGGTAAAAAAATTCCTGACGAGGACAAAGCGCAGATAGGTATTGATTCTTCGGGCAAAGGAATTATTTACCTATCCGAATCGGTTGAAAAAGTTTCCGCGCGGGAGCCAGATAAATTTAAGCTGGAAATTCTTTCAAGCAGGCTGAGCGGCAGTAATAGTTTTGGATTTGATTTTCCTGTATTTATTAGTTTTTACAACAACAACGTAAACATATTTGATGGCGGATTCCATTCGCGGGGGTTTGTATCGCCGATAGCCCATGGCGCTTTAAAGTTTTATAATTATAAATTTTTAGGCAGCTTTTTTGAAGATGGCAACGAAGTGAATGTTATAAAGGTGATGCCTAAACGAAGTTATGAACCCCTCTTTTCAGGTATCATTAACATTGCAGAAAATGATTGGCGTATCTATAGTTGTAATCTTACCCTTACCGCGAAATCCCAGTTGGAAATTTTGGATACGCTTCAAATCTCACAAATATTTGTGCCTGTGGAAAAGAATGTATGGATGATAAAGAACCAGGTGCTTCATTGCAGCCTTAGCCAGTTGGGTTTGAAAGCAGTAGGTAATTTCGTAAATGTATATTCTGATTATAATCTTCATCCTGATTTTCCAAAAGGATATTTTAATCGTGTAGTGATAAAATATGATTCTGCAGTAAGTAAAAAACCGCATTCTTATTGGGATAGCACAAGACCGGTGCCATTGGAGCCGGAGGAAATAAAAGATTATAAAACCAAAGACAGCGCCTTTGCGGTACGAAAAGATACTGTAGTAGTAAGAAACATTGATTCACTCAGGAAAAAGCAGGGTCCGGTAAAGATATTGCAGGTATTGTGGACAAGCGTAGACCGGGTTCATTACAGTAAAAGTAATAATTATCAAATTCAGTTTGATCCGTTAATAAAAACACTGCAATACAATACGGTCGAAGGCGTGGCGATAAATCCCTCTTTAGTCATCTCAAGAAAAATAAATGACATTAATTCAAAGATCTCTTTTATCGCTGATGCGCGATATGGGTTTCATAACAGCCATTTTAATCCCTGGGGCGGTTTCGTTTTTAATAGTAATGACAACTTTGATCCGGAAAGAAAATACAATCATGAGTCGTTGTTTATTGCGGGAGGTAAGCGTGTTAGCCAATTCTTTAAAGAGACTGATCTGACCGGGCTTGCAAACAGCGTCAGCACCTTATTATATGGAGAAAATTATATGAAACTTTATGAGAACTATTTTGCCAAAGCAGGTTATTCAAAAAGGTGGGAGAGCGGCATTCGGTTTTTAGTAGAAGCGGAATACGAAGACCGTATGCCGGTTAATAACACGACTGATTTTATTTTTAATAAAAAGTACCAAAATGTGTTGACCCCCAACTATCCTGTAGAAATTTTGTCTTCACAATTTACGCGTCACCAGGCTGTGTTAATGCACACTTCATTCAGTAT
>JBDTGD010000072.1:0-2299 GCA_039937595.1 Ginsengibacter sp.
AACCGGAATATAGTTCTTCCCATCACTATATCCGAAGATGGAAACTATATTCTTGACGTAAGATATGCCAATGGAAACGGTCCAATCAACACAGAAAATAAATGCGCATTCAGAACATTATCGATAGACAGTGTTACTTTTAAAACGCTTGTCTTCCCCCAAAGAGGCAAAGACGAATGGAGTAACTGGGGTTGGAGTAATTCATTGGAAATTCCTTTGAAAAAAGGATTACACCACATCTCTATCAGCTTCGAAAATTGGAATGAAAACATGAATGGCGATATCAACCAGGCGATGTTAGATTGCCTGAGGATTTTAAAGCGGTAGGATTATTTTTTTTCTTCTCCCAAACTCGTGTCTCACTAGTTTTTTCTTTGTCAATTCTGTATTTATTAAAAGAAGGACAACTCGCGAGACACGAGGTTGGGGATATTTTTTCAACCGAAGCCGCACAAAAGAAACAAAATCATTTACGTTTTTGCTCCTTGCAGACTATAGAATGCTTGAAGATTTTAAAAGGGTAGGATTATTTTTTTTATTTGTATTTGCCAAAACAGAAATTCCACTTATTTATTGGTTTACTGATTCATAGGATAATCCTGCCTCGAATTTCAACAATAACCTACCCGTTGAAATCAATTATTTTACCTGCAATAGTACCCTAATCTTTCCCGGACTCGATGCCGGGTTCTCATTAAAGTGATATAGTGAAGCAACAAATGATCCACATTCTCATTTTCTCCTTACAAAACTGATTTTAAGTTGAAGGACAGCTATATTAAAATCCAAAAATTAGTGTGAGATATTTTAGCGTATTCAATTTCTATTGTCAATTTTTAGTGACAATGATAATATTGGTTAATAGAAAGGTAATATCGAATAAGTATTTGTTTAAAAAGAATCACAACTTTGTCATGTAGTTTATAAAGTTTTACCACTAATTGCAAAAAGCGTGTCTGAAAAGCCGAATATTTATAAAAGAGAACTTCAAAAGCATCTTTATTTCTCAAGAATGCTCTCTTGTGCAGACTTGAGTAAATTAACCGGCAAAAGCCTCCCATTTACTACAAAGTATCTTAATGAATTAATCGCGGAGGAAAAAGTTATCGAAACCGGTTATGCAACGTCTACGGGAGGGCGGAGGCCGCAGATCTATTCTCTAAAGCCTGATTTGGGATACACAGTGTGTGTAGCCATGGATCAACTCGTCACCACTTTCGGAATCCTGGATATGCATAATAACGTTATACGCACACTGGAGAAAGTAGATCTCCCTTTAAAAAATAATTCTCAATCGCTTCAACAATTAAAAGACAACCTCGCAAAGTTTATCAGTGATAGTGGCATTCCAAAAGAAAAAATGATAGGGATAGGCATCAGTATGCCTGGGTTTATAGACGTCAAGAAAGGAATAAACTATATGTTTTTGACACCCCCGAAAAACAAGAGCATAGTAAGCTTCATCCAGGAAGAAATAGGGCTGTCGGTATTGATCGATAATGATTCAAGCCTGATAGGGCTGGCTGAGATGAGACTTGGTACAGCACAAAACCATAAAAATATAATGGTTATTAATATTAGTTGGGGAGTAGGTTTGGGGTTGGTTCTTGACGGGAAACTATTTCGGGGCCATAATGGATTCGCAGGTGAGTTCAGTCACATTCCCGTATTTAAAGACAATAAAAAGATTTGCAGTTGCGGAAAAACGGGTTGCCTGGAAACAGAAACATCTTTATTGGTAGTAATTGAAAAAGCAATTGCGGGATTAAAGAATGGCAAAATGTCTGTATTGAAAGACTTGTCTTTTGAGAATGCGGACGAATCGATCAATGCTATTATGGACGCAGCTTCTAACGGCGACACGTTTGCGGTCGAGCTAATATCAGAAGCTGGCTACAATCTTGGGCTGGGGATAGCGATATTAATTACACTTCTTAACCCCGAATCAATTGTATTAAGCGGTAGAGGAGCGGCCGCGGGAAAACTTTGGCTTGCGCCGATACAGCAGGCTATTAATGAACATTGTATCCCTAAAATATCAGAAGACATCCAGATTAGAATTTCAACTTTGGGGCAAAGTGCGGATTTAATTGGAGCGGCTGCGCTTGTGATGGAAAATTATGACAACTCCCGTCTGGAAGGCAGTGTAATGAAAATGGACAATGAAGTACCAAAAAGGGAAATAAGAATTGCTTAAACGAAAACACTCCATAACTAAACAAAATTTTAAAACTAAAAAACAAACGCAGTGAAAAAAATTACTCAAAAACTATTACTCTGTAATTTCCTTTGCTTTTGT
>JBDTGD010000073.1:0-12849 GCA_039937595.1 Ginsengibacter sp.
TTATTTTAAGGTCTACAGTTGGGTTTTCCGGGGTTTGATTATTGGAGCATTCCAATCCGAAAATCATTGGTTGCCGTTACGTTTCGATTGGAGAAAACATCCGGATTTATATGGTTGCTATTTTTTAGAATTCTTCATTATCATGCATTAGTAGCGAACCGTCGCAGGTGGAAAGGCGAGGGCCATGCGAGTAAACAAATCAATTCGGCAGATTTTTATTTTGATTTTGCCCGCTTCAAATGACCGTTTTTATAACTTTTGCAAACCTGTTAATTAGTTTTATCTTAGCTTCCCCAATCCACGAAAACCATACCTCTCAGGCCTACACGAAAATTGTTTTAATTATTATTTTATAGGTTATTAAGAAAAATAAACAACTGGTAAGGAAATAAATTTTTGTTTAATAATTAATCCCATTTTTTATGCAGTCAATTAAGAACCTAACCGTTTATGGACAGAAGGAAGAAAACGCAGATGGAAGCGTTACCTACATACTGGAACCCGTAAAACGCGACGCGAATAACCAACTCAAGATTCCTCTTGACGATAACAGCAAACAATTAGAATTTACTTTCGGGGATAATACTACCTGGCTGTGTGACGCGGAAACGCTGTATGAGCTTTATCCCGAGGCAGATGTAGTTACCAAAACGCCTGGTCAGCGCTCGTTAGATAGCGATAGTTTCGAGCTGCCTCCAACCCTGCAAATGCAAACTGCAGAGAGAGGAATGGTTGCCGATATCGCTGTTAAGTTCCTTAAAGTTTTTGCAAAAAAAGAGATAGGCAAGGGCGTCGGGGAAATAGCTTTGAGGCTCGAAAATGAACACCTGAAAAATGGGATCTCAAAAGACAGCCCGATATGGGCCAATGATTTTGAGAAAAAATTTCTGGAAGAAGGAGCGGCCATTTTTAAAATAGATGCCAATTTCACCTTCAGCAGATTTGATAGTGGACAAACCTTGCCTACCGGCGGGCTGGCAAATAAACCCTTTTTTCTTTTTATACATGGCACTAATTCTGATACGCTTGGCGCTTTTAAAGAACTGGCCGGATCCTCCGCATGGGCTACGTTGCATAATATGTATGGAGGAAATGTAATTGCCTTTCAGCATAGAACGCTTACGCAAAGTCCGTTG
Organism: Ginsengibacter sp.; assembly: GCA_039937595.1. Lineage (GTDB taxonomy): Bacteria > Bacteroidota > Bacteroidia > Chitinophagales > Chitinophagaceae > Ginsengibacter. Next base: position 1,137 of record JBDTGD010000073.1, read on the forward strand.
CAAAATGCGGTGCAACTGGCTGCCATGCTACCTGACAACGCTACGGTTCATATCATCAGCCACTCGAGGGGCGGCATCGTTGGAGATATTCTTTGTCTCTACAGCAGCGTCAATGGAGCTTCTCCAATTGGGTTCGCAAAAGAAAATATTGACTTATTAAAAAAAGAAGGCGACAGGCAACAAGACATTGATTGTATAAAAGCGCTCATTAAAATTTTTCAAACAAAAAAAATTGCGGTTACAAAATTTATCAGGGTGGCATGCCCCGCTGCGGGTACCAAACTTGCATCAAAAAGGCTGGATCATATCCTGAATGTTTTTTTCAATCTCTTTGGTGGATATACCAATCCTTATGCACTTATTTTGAAAGAACTGCTTTCTGCAGTAGTAAGCACTAAAGATAATGTGGCGGTGCTGCCCGGAATAGAAGCGCAAAGCCCTGCATCACCTTTTATTAAAATATTAAATGATCAATCTAATAAAATCCCCGGCGATGGCTGCCCGCTAACAGTAATATCCGGAAATGGAACAGTAAGCATGAGCGGAAGCGGACTAGTGGTGATCCTGGGAAGATTATTTTACTGGCAAAGAAATGACTTGGTGGTGAATACTGATTCCATGTACCTCGGTGCCAAAAGAACAGGGAATATTCAGTATTTTTTTGACCAGGGGACGGATGTTAATCATGTAAAATATTTTGCCAATATTAAAACCCGCGAAGCGATCAACCTGGCGCTGAATACTTCTGATGGTGATCAGATTCCCGGCTTCAAATCTATTCCCCAGGATAGCATTCCCGGTAGCGATCGGGCTCTCTTTGGGCTTGAACATGGCGAGCTGTCAACGCATGCAGGTGTGCCATCCGGCCTCAAGCCTATTGTAGTTTTGCTCCCGGGCATTATGGGTTCCAATCTCTCCCGCGATGGCAGCAAAGTATGGATTAATTATCTAAGCGCTGTGTTTGGCGGTTTAACCAAACTTGATTTTGCCGGCAATAAAAGTGTTACGGCCGGTTCGGTTATTAAAACATCTTACAGCAGGTTGACAAAGCGCCTGTCTGCTGATTATGATGTGGTGATTTATCCTTTTGACTGGCGCAAACAATTGAATGATTGTGCAAAAGATTTTGACCTTAAAATAAAAGAATTACTGCAACTGGGGCAGCCCATTAAGATCATCGGGCATTCTATGGGCGGCGTTCTGGTGCGCGATTTTATTATCAACCATGATGATACGTGGCAACAACTAAATAAGTCAAAGGATTTCCGGCTGATATTTCTGGGGGCGCTGCTGGGAGGATCTTTCAGGATACCAATTGTATTGTTTGGGCAGGATGAAATCATTAATTCTCTCAACATGCTGGATCGCATCCATACCAAAAAAGAATTATTGAACATGTTCTCCCGCTTTCCAGGCATACTCAGCCTGCTGCCATTAACAACCGATACTCCGAACGATTTTGCAGAAATGACTACCTGGGCAAAAATGCAGGATGCCTTTAACGACAGTACCTGGCCGCTGCCCTACAAAGAAGACCTGGATATTTTCAAAAAATATCGCGACAACATTCTTTCTAAAAGAGATAAGATTGACTATTCAAATATGGTGTATATCGCAGGAAAAGATAAGCAAACGCCCTGCGCATATTTCAACGATCTCATCCCGCCACGTATCGAATTATATTTTTTATACACAGCGGAAGGCGACCAGAGCGTGACCTGGGAATTGGGAATTCCCAAACAAATAAAAGACGCTGATAACCTGTATTATGTGGATGTGACGCATGGCGCATTGGCAAATTCACCTGAGATTTTTGATGGCATAGAGGAGATACTATCCACGGGAGCTACCACGCTTTTAAAGAAAACAAAACCGGAAATCAGGAGCGAGGAAAAATTGTTCAGGAGTCAATACCGCGTCAACTTTGACCTTTCTGAGAGAGGATTGGAAAATGCAATTCTGGGGATTGATGACACTGTTGAATCCATTGCCAGCCAGGTGCCACTAACCGTAACCGTTAGTAATGGCGACTTGCGCTATGCTTCATACCCGCTGCTTGCCGGCCACTTTGCCAACGATGGCGTATTATATGCTGAAAAGGTAATTGACAGTCGCCTGGATGGAATGTTAAGTTCAAGGCATCAACTGGGCCTCTATCCCGGAGAAATCGGCACCAGCGATCTTTTTGACAAAAACGAAAGCAATGGTTTTGCAGGCGCTATCATTGTTGGCCTGGGTGAAGTTGGAAGTCTTACTTCGTTTCAGCTCGCGAGGACCGTTGAGCAGGGTGCACTAAATTATTTACTTACGTTAAAAGATAAGTCCGTAACCCAAAAAGGCATAGGTATTTCGGCATTAATCATCGGCTGCGGCTTCGGTGGACTTTCTGTTGAAAGCTCGCTGAAGGCTGTTATTGAAGGCGTAAGCAATGCCAACGACAAGGTTTTGTCTCTATTTAATAATGCGTACAAGACAATTCAACATATCGAATTTGTGGAAGTGTATGCATACCGGGCGCTAAATACCCTATATGAACTTAACAAACTGGAAGCTGACGAAAGCACAAGCTGGAATATCGTAATCGGCAGCAAAAAAATAAAGGAATTGCTGGGTAGCAGGAAGCGAATTCCATTTGACAGTTCGGAAAATTGGTGGAACAGGGTGACTGTGAAATACAAACCTACAGCAGCAGGTAGCGTTGATCCGCCTTGTATGGTGTTCAGCGCTTCTACCGGCGACTCAAGAGAAGAGGTAAACGAATTGTACAGCAGTACGCCGCTTATTGATCTTTTCATAGAAGAAGTATCCACCCAAAATCGTTGGTCAGCCGCAACTGCCAAAACTTTGTTTGAACTGATGGTGCCCAATCAACTAAAAGAAAAGTTGAAAGCAAAAGGAAATATTACGTGGATTTTGGATACCAACACGGCGGCGTATCCATGGGAACTCCTTCAGGACAGTACCACGAACGCCATGCCTTTGTGCATCAATGCCGGCATGATAAGGCAATTGTCCACTGCCGATTACAGAATTAAAATAAAAAGAGTAGCAGAAGACATGGCACTGGTAATTGCTGATCCCCTTTTGAACGGATTTGTAAACCAGTTGCCGGGAGCAAAAAAGGAAGGTGAGGTGGTTGAAACCATCCTGAAGAAAAATGGGTATCCTATTACATCCGTCATCAATGGAAATGCAGCCGACATTGTACGCAACTTTTTCTCAAATGATTACCGGATTATCCATCTTGCGGGGCATGGCGCTTTCAACGCACAATCACCAAGACAATCAGGAATGGTAATCGGGGAAAATGTGTTCCTCACGGTATTTGATATCCAGCAGATGCCGGTGGTACCGGAACTTGTATTTGTAAATTGTTGTCACCTGGGAAAGGTGAGCGCCATGGATGAAAAGTATTACCAGGACAGGTATAAATTGGCTGCCAACATAGGAACAGAACTGATTAAGATCGGTGTAAAAGCAGTGATAGCTGCGGGATGGGCCGTAGATGATGACGGCGCTTTATCTTTTGCAAATATATTTTATGACGACATGTTAGCAGGACGCACATTTGGGGACGCAGTACAACACGCAAGAAGTGCTATTTATACAAAAAATCCAAACAGCAATACTTGGGGCGCTTACCAATGTTACGGCGATCCATTTTTCAAACTGAAAAATGTAAACCGCGGAAAACAATCATCGCCGCCCAGCTACATCGTTCCGGAAGAAGCAGAAATAGACCTTGATAATTTATTTAACGAATTGCAGATGGGTGCGAAAAATAATACCGACACGCTCAATGAACTGAATATTATCACCGGAGCTATAGAAAAGGCAGGCTTTGTGAGCTCGCCGGTAAAAGAGAGGCAGGCATTGATCTATTTTGAAATGGGTATGTACCAGGAGGCCAGGGATAAATTCAAGTTACTGCTGGACCTGGAAGACGCGGCCTTCTCATTTTATTGCATGGAAAAATATTGCCATACCCGGGCTAAACTCGCTGTAAGCAATTTCCTGGGCAGCGGGATTTTTAAAAGCAATGCGGAAGCGGAAAGGAAACATGCACTCGGTGAAATGGGGAAAGTAATCAAAGACCTCGAAAAATTATGCAGCACAGGAAGAACAGCGGAAAGGCTGAATTTACTCGCCAGTACCCATAAGCGAAAAGTGTTGCTGCTGACAAGCAAGGAAGACAAGAACAAAAGACTGGAAACATTCAAAGCTTCAATTGCCTGCTACCACGATGCCGCAGGGATCAAGAAAAACAACCACGAAATCTACTCTGTTACCAATGCTATTGAAATGGAAAGCCTGCTTTTACTGGGTGGTATTATGAAGGCCGGAGAAATAGTCAAAGTCAACGCTAAAGAATACAGGTTACGAACAGCGGGTGAAGCCAAAGTCATCCTCGACACGCAACAGGCAACAATAAGTAGTGAAGATGGAATGCAGGATCTGAATTACTGGGACATGGTGGCAAATGCAGATATTAGTTTATGCAGGCTGCTGATTGGTGAAAACCGAACCGAAGATGGAAAATACTGGGATGATGTTGCCGAATCTTTTAATAAAATTTGGAAGAATGCAGGATCCGAAGAAAAAAAGATCGCGATACTGGAGCACTTACAATTCCTTCATTATACCTTGCTTATACTAAAGCAAGAAATTAAAATTACTTCACCTGATCAGATTATCCGGACGGATAAGGCAGATGCTGAAGAATTACAAAACGCCATACGCCAGTTGCGGATTGTATATGATGCCGCGACTAAACCGCCTGAAAAAAACGCACGGCCTAAAAAGAAAACCAGGCCGGCGGAGAAAACCAAACCAGTAAAGAAAGCCGCAAAGAAAAAGACGGTGAGGAAAAAGAAATGACCATCAAAAATAAAAATAAAGTTGATGCGTAGTCGTTTTTTGAAGAGACAAACTGTTGCAAGCAGGAAGGTGTGCACAAGTGATTGATAAAGTCAACAGAAATGTCCCGTTGCCGCTTTCCTCTATCTGACAGCAAACAAACAAATCCGGCGGATTTTTATTTTAAGTTGGCGATTGTATTCCGGTCGTTAAACCCCGGAGTATGTAGGGTCTGCTGATTATGTCAAGCGCGTCCCCATTTTATTATATATGGATAATACATTATGTTATTTCCAATCACTTTTACCTTTATCATTATTTTCCGGATTAGGTAAAAGAGTACTCCCCTAGTTAATTTAACCAAGTTGAGTACCGTAATGATAGTGGCTATCCATGAAAGGCTGGTATTGGAAAGTCGTGCTTTGACACGGCCTAAGCCGTATGCTGTTTTTGCTTGTCCAAACTTTCCTTTTATTGGATTTCTATCGCCTGGTCTTATATGGCTTGGTTCCATTGCCTTTGGAGGTCGTCCTAACGCTTTGGCTACAAGTGTGATTTTTAATTCCTTTAGCCGGTTCCTGTTAGCACGTTTACAATAAATTTTATCGGCAAATACTTTTTTAGGATAACATCCGGTTCGCTTTCGATAGCGTTCCACTGTTGCTATTAATGTGGCGCCTTCATTGTAGGCATCCCACGAATACTTCTAAAAAGGAAAATCCGTTGATGATGCTTACATCTATCTTAGCCCCAAATTTTACTTTTGCATTAGTCTTGCATCGCACTACAGTGTGGAACTGGATGGATAGAGGAAAGGTGGATGTTTGGATAATACCGGAATTGAATAATCTGAAATTGATAAATTTAAAAGGGAAGGATCCTCAAAAAAAGTAGTCGTATGGGATGGTATAAAATTTTAGCCGGATTTTACACGTTTGCCGGATTATTTTTATACAACTTTATTTACGACCAGTTAAAAAAAAGAAAATGAAACCTCTTACTACATACGATGGCGGCAAGGCTGGTAACGGGAAGTATCAGAACATAATAAATTACATTCCCAAATGCGACACTTTCATTGATGCAATGGTGAGTAACGGAGGAATATTCTTTAATCTTAATTTACCGACACTCACGGTTATTAATGACATTAAGAAGTCTGTTATAGATAGGTATATCCATGCTTCAGCACATAGCACTGTAGTTGAAAATAAAAATTATGCCGGTATCATAAAAAGATGTGATGTTGCAACTGATACGCCATCCTTTGTCTTAGGAGGCAGTTGGCGGCTATTCCAACAGTTTTTTCTCCCAATTCTTTCTTTAGCCTCTATTAAGATTTTATGAATCTTTTTTTCGAGTTTTTTCGCAGGAGGATTTAAAATGCAAAAAATTTTAGTCAAAAAAATAAAATATTGGGTAACCACTTCATTTTTATTAAAGATACATGTATTTTAATAAGTTTTGCAACAGCTACCCTTATCCATCTACTGTCTTTGAAAGATGATTAAATTGAGTTCCCGTAAACTAACTATTTAAAGATAAAACCATAAAGGGCTATAACCTTTAGAAGTAAATATTTTCAATATCTGTTGGCGACTCTTTTTTTATCCACTTTGCCGTAGCATCTGTGGGCTGGCGAAGGCAAGCTTTTGGCTATAGTACTTATATTTGAAGGTATTGAACAACTGATAACCTATGATAGTAGTATAAATATAAATGGTATTCTTTTCCATCATAAATTAATGTTTTAGTAAACACTGCGGTAAAGCTTTCTATTTTAATCCTCGGATAGTCCTGCAATCTAATTTTAGGAACCGATGCTATATAAAATACGGTCTCTACTTACTTATTAAACTCACTTTTTTTAATTATTTTTTGACATTCGTTGTATCTGTCGTATCTATGTCAGAAGTTGATAAATATCTTGAATTAATCCATAATGAGTTTTCTCCTGTACCAGAATCAAGTAAGAATTGTAATTTCTTTTTGTCGTTAAGTATGAAATTGGCAAAAATATCAAGCTATAACCCTCTATTTTGGTCAAGATGAAGATTTATAGTTTCTCCGTAAGATTTTCCTTTTAAAAGGCTTTGTGATGTTTCTAAAATAAACAACTTATTTTGTAAATCCAATATAAACGGTTGCTTTTGAAAAGGAATTAATGAAATTATTCCATCGTAATCCAGAAGATTTATATCAATAATCGTGATAGTTGGTTTTTCTCGACAAGATTCCCAATTCTAAAATCGTTAACTGTGTATAAATCTACATCTTGTCTTTCTCCGGTTGTTCTAAATGGTACGCCATCTTGCTTTCTGATATTATGAAGTTTTGTGGAGAATTTTTTAGTTAAAACTGTTATTCCTGCCTCCGTATCAAAAATAAAATTTCCTTCAATACCATTAATTTTAGCCTTCAAAATAATGTGTCCTGATTTAAGAATTTTTATAGGAATTTTTTCTTAGACATAGGAAAAATTTACAAAAAAGAAACCCGATAAAACGAAAAGCATTTTCGTCAAATTACTGAGTTTCATTTTTTAGGCTGATTGATTAGTTGGGATATTGGCGCTGACGCAATATTAGACGAATCCTCGGGATCTATTGTCTAAAAATGGTTATTTAATATTTCAAAAATATATATATTGCTAATGTTTTGTTAATTTTAAATCAATTTCCATACATTCGTATTGTAAATCATTTTTTCTCACATAACATTCTTGAATATGAAAAGATTTCTCTTTTTTCTATTGTGTTTTCTATCTCTCTGTTCCAGTGCACAGTATACGAATCGGGAGTTAATTCTCAACACGACTGGCAACGGCTTTAATACGAGTACATCTAATGGGATTGACTCTGAAAAATGGGACTATATCCAGAAATTTGCCAACCTGACTTATAACGGTCAGGACGCCAGCATTTCGGCTGTGCGTTTTTATGTTGATTGGTCCCAGTACGAACCCACCCCGGGAGATTACCAGGGAAGAGCTAAGATTGTCCAGGCCATTCAGGCTATTACGAATTTAAAATCCGGGACGATGAAAATTGCCCTGCATTTCCCTTATCAGCGTCCGGGACCGCAGCCCGGTCAATCTACTGATGGATATTTTGACAATAGCGACATTGCCAAAACTAGTGATGGATCTTATGTTCGTCAAACTATTACATTTTCCAATCCTTCTATTTATTCTTCTACGGGAAAACAACGATTTTATGCGTTTGTTAGCGATGTAATGAGTCAGCTGGCTGCGAGTAATTTATTGGGTAAGATTCTATATTGTCAAATGGGGAATGGTTCAGCGGAAGAATTTGCCATGCCTTATCTTAATGAAAATGGTCAGCTACAACAGGGAATGTACGATGATAATGCATTGTCGGTTTGGCGCACACAATATCTTCCCTGCCGGTATCCCAACCAGACTAACGTAAGCTGGGATGGAAATAACTATGCTATTGCTTCCGCTCCTCCTGCTACTAGTGCTTATGGGGATTGGAACAATGAGCAACAAAGGGAATACCACCGGTTTGCTTCCTGGGGGTTAATGAACTTTTACAAAGGCTTCCGAGATGTCATTAAAAGCTATAGTTCTTCTTTAAAGGTCCTCTATTATATTTCTGACTTTGGCGGAGGCCAGGGAAATGTATACTTTATGCATTCTGCATCCATCCCCATGGGTCTTAACGAATTTGATGGAATTTATACAACAGATGGAACATATACCGGAGATTTATGGAAAAAAATCAAATCCATAGATGCAATAAAGGGCACCAACGCTAATAAAATTGCAGGAATGGAATTCGATCAGGAGGATCTTGGCCAAACCGGTTCATCTGGTACCATTGTATCCAGCATTGCCAGCGAATGGATGGCGAGGGCCTATAAACATGGAGTGAATTACGTTCATCTGGCGATGTTTTTTAATGATACCGAAATAGACCAGCTAAAACCAGTACTAGCTGGCATCCGGTCAACTTATTTATCTTCTAGTTACACCGCACCCGCCCGTCAATCTCCAATTACCCAGAATCTTTTTCCGACGGTTTTCACCGGAACTGATTTGTTTAGTTCCTGGGGAACAGCAAATGGAGATAACTGGTCTGCTACTGATAATAATCCAGTGTCCATTAATATGACAGATGATGGCTATTGGCAGAACATATGGAGTTGTACACCCTCTAATCCCTGTGATTATAATATAAGCGGATCGGCATCTAATTCCAATCCATCACCTTCGGCGAGTATTTCACTGAGTTATATCTGCTCAGGTTCCGCTTGCAGCGGAGTAAGTTATGCGTGGAGCGGAAACGGGGTGAGCGGAAATAGTTCGCCACTGAACATTACTGCTCCTTCCACTCCTGGAAATTATACCTACACGATTACGGCCAGCAAGAGTGGCTGCACCGACAAAACTAATACTGTTCAGATCGCTGTTCAGGGTGGTGGCGGTGGTGGCGGGTCCTACAATCAGTGCCTGGAATCTGAAAACTCCAGTGGTGATGGGGCGATCAGCAGTGATCCAAATGCCTCCAACGGGGAGACGCGCGGGGAAGAAAGTAATTACAATCACTATGTGGATTATGCGCTGACAGGGGTTCCTTCAGCAGGGACCTACGCAGTTACTTTGAGATATTATTCTTCTTCTGCTCCTACTGTTGGCGTTCAGGTGAACGGGGGAAGTACCCAAACAGTGAATCTGGCCAGTAGCGGCTCCTGGAACATTGTGTGGACCACCCAACAGTTCAGTGTTACGCTGGCAGCAGGCTCCAACACTATCCGCATTTCAGGAACAGGAGGAGTAAGCTGTCGTCAGGACCAGATTTGTGTGACTGGCAGCGGAACCTGTACCCCGCCAGTGGCACCATCTCTGAGCGCGAGTCCTAGCTCCATTACTTCAGGCTCCAGCTCCACCTTATCGGCCAGTGGATGTTCGGGTGGAACAGTTAGTTGGTCAGACGGATTGGGAACCGGAACCTCTAAGACGGTGAGCCCTACCTCTACTACTACTTACACGGCCACGTGCAGCATTGGGGGATGTACCAGCAACGCAGCGAGTGTAACGATTACCGTAGAACAGGGTGGAGGCGGGTCCTACGATCAGTGTCTGGAATCAGAAAACTCCAGTGGTAATGGTGCGATCACCAGTGATCCGAATGCCTCAAACGGAGAGACGCGCGGGGAAGAAAGTAATTACAATCACTATGTAGACTATGCCATAACGGGCGTTCCCTCTGCGGGCACGTACACAGTTACTTTGAGATATTATTCTTCCTCTGCACCTACTGTTAATGTTGAGGTGAATGGAGGCAGCACACAAACGGTAAACCTGGCCAATAGCGGCTCCTGGAACATTGTGTGGACCACCCAGCAGTTCAATATTACGCTGGCAGCAGGCTCCAACACCATCCGCGTTTCGGGTACAGGTGGTGGAAGCTGTCGTCAGGATCAGCTTTGCGTGACTGGGTCTGGTAACTCTTCCATGTCGAGGATCACGTCGAAAGGCTTATCGTTGAAAGCCACGCCGGAAGACTTATCGGAAATAGACAGAAACATTCCGTTGACGGTTTTCCCTAATCCAAACAAAGGAGTTTTTGAAGCCGACTTCTATCTGGGAAATGGGAAAAAAGCCACGCTGTTGGTTTCTGATGTAGCAGGAAGAACCGTTTATACCAGATTAGTTACCGGACAGGGTTTGCACAGGGAAAAAATATATCTGAACAATAAGGCCTCGGGTGTTTTATTTCTGCGGCTTATTCGTGATAATGCAATTGAAGTGAGTGAGATTAATATTATCAAATAAAGAATGAAGGATCAATAAACTTAGGCCGTCTCCTCACTATGGAGGCGGCCTCTTAATTTTAAGGCCCCAATTTTTTGGCATTGTCCATTTTTTGGTAGCTTCTCCTAAGGCCAAAAGTACTGATTTAAATGGCCTCATCGGTTGGGAATGGCAATTTATTTTTAGTGTATTTGGGGGTCGCCTCACGAAACGGACATTAAGGAAATTTAGTTTGTTTATTTTTTGTTAAGCACTCGCTGTTCGGCTTCTTTTGATGAACCATCTCCATTGACATAAGCGTAAAGCTTTGTGGTGGTGATGTCAAGGTTTTAGCAACGTTTGCGGCGATAGCGTTTTTATCCGACATAGCCGTTGCGGCCATTTGCAAGGTTACTTTGTTCATCTTACGGGAACGGCCACCATTCTCCTCCTGGCTCTTGCGGCAGCAAGCATTACCAACGTGTTGCCCGATTGAAGCGCTTTAAGGCACGCGTTTAATCGGGGGCGGTCGTCTTTTCTGACGGAAGCGAAATCTTTGTAAATACGGGCGGCATCTATGCCAGCAGCGGTTAGTGCGTCTTGTTGGAGGTCAACTGCTTGACTTCCATCACTTTTGCAGACCCTGATATACCCGATATTATAAATTTCATAGCCGTATCTAACGTTGGACTCTTAAGGAGATGGTGGATATTGATCTTATCCATACCGATATTATTCATTTCATCCTACATGTGCTTTCAACGTCGGCCTTTTTAAGAATAACGTTTATTTTTTCAAACATCCCATAATTGTGCATCTGAAAATCATGTAATGAAAATTTATTTAAGAAAATGGCATCCATCTTCAAACAGTAAAAGCATTACGGATAATCTATTAATTATATTTTTTGGAGGTTCAATTCTGGATTATTTTGTTTCTAAATTGAGTTAATATCCAGGAAACTCTCTAAACTTGAGTCCACTCTTAAAAGTCATTTTTTAAAAAACGAACATATAATGATATTTTTTGATTTGGTAAAAATAGTTTAGAGCAAATATTTTTAAAAACAGTTTAAGAGCAAAAATCTGATCAGAAAGC
>JBDTGD010000074.1:0-5553 GCA_039937595.1 Ginsengibacter sp.
ATGCGCCGTTAAAAGTGCCGGGAATGGCTTATCAGCCACCCCTAATTGGATACAAACAACTGTTGAATTTTGGTGCTTATTCCGTACCAGACATCGGTGGATGGCTATTTATTGCGGTAGGATTATTACTTTTAATCGCCTTAGTAATTCCATGGTACAAAAAAAGGAAAGGAAATAAAATTAGACAATCAGGATTAGTGGCAAAAGGTGTATGACTAATTTGAGAGTTTTAAAAGAAATTCAATTTTAAATTAAAAAATTCTTGTCAATTTGTGTAATTCGTGGCTTTGCTCATTAAAAAATAAAAATGAAAAAATCAATTTTGCCATTATTTATTGTTTTACTGTTTGGGATGTTGTCCTGCAATAGTGGCCCCCAACCTATAAAACTCGGAATAGATGCCTGTGATTTTTGTAAAATGTCCATTGCAGAAAGAAATTTCGGAGCAGAGATAATTACTAATAAAGGAAAGGTCTATAAGTTTGATGACACACACTGCTTTGCAACTTTCAGAAAGAAAAATATAGACAGCAATATTATCAAGCATGTCTATTTCGTAAACTTTATGGATCCCCATAATTTTATTGACGCCACCCATGTCTTTTTGCTGAAAAGTAGCGAGCTCCATTCACCTATGGGCGGCAATACTGCAGCGTTTGAAAATAAAGAAGCCCTAAAAATGGCCCAACAAAAAGTGCAGGGAAATGAAATAACTTTACAGGAATTATATGATACGGAATAATGAAGCTCAGTATAAAATTTTTGTTTTTTATCTTTTTGCTTTCCGCCTATTGTAAAACGCAAGCACGCACCATACATGTGGGCAAAAACAAGCCCTACACCTCTGTGCAAAAAGGAATAGACGCCGCAGTCGCAGGCGATACCGTATTAGTAGATCCCGGACATTATAAAGAGCATGACATCACGATCAAGAAAAGAATTTATGTAAAAGGGTTACAATATCCGGTAATAGACGGAGAAAAGAAGAGCGGTATTTTTACCATTCATGCCGATAGCGCGGTACTTGATGGATTTAAAATAATAAATGGTGGAAGGGCTGACATGCAAGACCTTGCCGGTGTACTCATAGAAGACAGTTATCATGTAAGTGTAATCAATAATAAACTGGATAACACTAACTTTGGAATTTATAGTCAACACGGCAGGAATTGCACTATAAAAAACAATCAAATAAAGTCCTACGCTACCGAGGAGGTTCAAAGCGGCAATGGCATTCACTGCTGGCGTTCTGATAGCATGCTTATCATTGGAAACGATATTTCCGGACACCGCGATGGGCTGTATTTTGAATTTGTAACCAATTCACTTGTTTGGCGAAACAGAAGTCACAACAATATACGTTATGGCATCCACTTTATGTTTTCACATCATGATACCTACATCAGCAACATCTTTGAAAATAATGCATCAGGAGTGGCTGTCATGTTTACCCATCATGTACAGATGTACAATAATTTCTTTCTTGATAATTGGGGCGGTGCGGCTTATGGAATCCTTCTAAAGGAAATAACAGACGCTGATATTTCAGGAAATCATTTCTCGCACAACACAGTAGCCATACAAATGGAAGGCTGCAACCGGAATAATATTTTCAAAAATACCTTTTCAAATAATGGATGGGCTATCAAAATTTCTGCAAGCAGCCTCAATAATACAATCACTGAAAATAATTTCCTGGGAAATACTTTTGACATTGGTACCAATGGTACGCTCGTCCAAAATACTTTTAATGGAAATTATTGGGATAAATATGAAGGATATGATTTGAACAGGGACAATATCGGCGATGTGCCTTATCATCCCGTAAGCATGTATTCAATGATCATTGATAGTAATCCGGCTGCCCTGATGCTTTTCAGAAGCCTTATCGTTTCTTTATTAGATAAAAGTGAAAAGATATTACCTGGTATTACTCCGGAAAATCTGAAAGACGACACACCTTTAATGAGGCCTTTGAAATTATGATAGTTGCAAAAAATATAACTAAGAAATTCGGAAAATTAAAAGCGCTTGATGATGTATCCGTAACATTTTTAAAAGGAGAATGCATTGCTTTACTCGGCCCAAATGGTTGTGGAAAAACAACTCTGATAAAATCATTGCTGGGAATGGTAGTGCCTGATAGCGGCTCTATACATTTCAATAACGAACTCATCACTAACAAATGGATGTACCGCAGCCAGATTGGTTATATGCCTCAGATTGGACGCTATCCTGAAAATATGACCATCGCCAACGTTATAGACATGATGAAAGATATCAGAAAAGGTATTGAGAAAGAGCCTGACGAGGAACTCGTAAAAAGTTTTGGACTGAAAGATATGTTGCAGAAGAAAATGCGGACACTTAGTGGAGGCACCACACAAAAAGTGAGTGCGGCATTGGCTTTCATGTTTCACCCGGATGTTTTAATTCTGGATGAACCTACTGCAGGTCTTGATCCGCTTTCTTCAGAAAAATTAAAGCAAAAAATAATCCAGGAAAAAGAGAAAGGGAAACTGGTGCTCATCACTTCTCACATTTTGAGTGAGCTCGATGATCTGATTACCGAAGTATTTTATATGCAGGATGGGAAATTATTATTTCATAAAAAACTCGCCGCATTAAAGGAAGAAACCGGGGAGGTAAAATTATCAAAGGCGATTGCAAAAATAATGATCGCACAAGAAGCAGGATTATGAAAAAATTATTAAAATATGTGATTGTAGATATTGTGCAAAATAAAATCGTGATGATCTACACGTTGTTATTGCTGATAATATCACTAAGTGTTTTCAATCTTGAAAACAATGCTGCAAAAGGATTACTCAGTTTATTGAATATCATTTTGATCATTGTTCCGTTGATCTGTGTTATTTTTTCAACTATTTATATTTATAACAGTTCTGAATTTATAGAACTGCTCGTAAGCCAGCCATTAAAAAGAAGAACGATCTGGTTAAGTCTGTTTAGTGGTTTATCAGTCTCGCTTTGTTTGGCTTTTTTTATTGGTGCCGGCATTCCCATTTTATTGTACAATGCGGATGCTACCGGGTTTATGATGATAGCTATGGGGCTTTTCTTAACGGTTGTTTTTGTAAGCATCGCCATGTTGGCCGCAGGCCTCACACGCGATAAGGCAAAAGGAATTGGATTGTCAATTTTACTCTGGCTTTATTTTTCTTTAATTTTTGATGCATTGGTTTTATTCTTTTTATTCCAGTTCCAGGATTATCCTTTGGAAAATATAATGATAGCTTTTAGTTTTTTGAATCCTATTGATCTTGGCCGCATTCAAATACTTTTACAAATGGATATTTCCGCATTGATGGGTTACACGGGCGCGGTATTTCGTGAATTTTTCGGAAACAGCACCGGTATCATCCTTTCATTTTTAGGATTGATCACATGGATTATTTTCCCTCTTATAATTTCATTGAAGAAGTTTAAGGCAAAAGATTTGTAAGAATTCTTTTTGCGTCCAGGCATTTGTGGTTAGTGATTAGCACTACTGATTTTACCAAACTAAAAATACAGTAAACGAACAAATTCTTGTGATTTCTATTTTGATCACACAACAAGGAATTGGAATTACGTTTGAACATTAAACCGAAAGTCATTTTTAACAACCAGTTCTACATGATCCATATCAGTTTTTTATGTGATTGCAGCAGGCGTTTAATGACCAAAAGGTCTATAGCTTTGAAACAATCATGGAATCATTAAATAAAATCATGCCCTTTCAATCTTCGCCTGAACTTATTGAAAAGTTGCATGAACACGGCATTCAAAAAAACTATTCAGCAGGTGAAATTATTTTAAACGATAACGCCAACATCCGTTCTATCCCAATAGTTGTAAAAGGAATTGCCAAGGTGATGAGAACCGATGAAGAAGGTAAAGAGATGTTACTTTATTATTTGAAAGCGGGTGAAAGTTGTATTATGTCTTTCCTGGGAGGCATGCACCATGAGATGAGTAAAGTACAAGTAATAACAGAAGATGGTACTGAAATACTTTTTTTGCCTACGGAAAAAGTGTCACTGTTTTTAAAAGAATTTCCGCAATGGCTGGATTATATTTTTATGCTGTATAATAAACGCTTTGAAGAATTATTGGAAGTAGTGAATGCAGTTGCTTTTAAAAAGATGGATGAGCGCCTGTTGAATTTTATAAAAACCAAGTGTGAACATGCAAAAAGCAAAACGCTGAATGTAACGCATGAGCAATTGGCTAATGAGCTGGGAACAGCCCGCGTAGTGGTTTCACGCCTTCTCAAGCAAATGGAGGATGAAGGTTTGGTACAGCTCGGAAGAAATAAAATTACGCGTGTGTAAACGTAATTAGGGAAACAGGAACAGGTAAAAGAGAAGTTTGAATCTGTAATTGAAAGAAGAAGAGACAGGAGTTGACAGATTTTTTATTATTCATTTACCCGGACCTTTTAATTCTTAGTAAACAACATTTTTTAAATAAAATTATCAATCATGAAAGCAACTATGAAAGGACTCGTGTATGGCGGCCCCGGAAAAATCGAATTGAAAGACATACCTAAACCAGTCATTGAAAAACCCACTGATGCCCTGGTAAAAATTATTAAAACAACTATTTGCGGAACGGACCTGGGAATTCTGCATGGCAAAACGCCTTCGTGCAAACCGGGCACCACACTAGGGCATGAGGGAGTTGGCGTGATAGAAGAAATTGGCTCGGGAGTCAGGAGCTTTAAAAAAGGCGACCATGTGATTATTTCCTGTATCACTTCCGATGGCACCTGTGAGTATTGCAAAAAACAAATGTATTCGCATTGTGAAGACGGCGGCTGGATTCTTGGGCATTTGATTAATGGAACTCAGGCAGAATATGTGCGCATTCCACATGCAGATAACAGCCTGCATCATATTCCTAAAGGAGCCAATGAAGAACCTTTGGTAATGTTAAGTGATATATTACCGACAGGACATGAAATTGGGGTGCTGAATGGAAATGTAAAACCTGGCGATACGATTGCCATTGTTGGAGCAGGACCTATTGGAATGTCCGTTTTACTTACTTCGCAGTTTTATTCCCCCGCAAAAATTTACATGATTGATGTGGATGAGAACCGACTGAAGATGGCTAAGAAATTCGGAGCAACAGATATCATTAATTCCGGAAAGGAAGACGCTGTAAAAAGAATTATGTCTGAAACAAAAGACGGAGTAGATGTGGCAATTGAAGCAGTTGGAGTTCCGGCTACTTTTGATATTTGTCAGAGTGTAGTTCGCCCCGGCGGACATATTGCCAACGTGGGCGTGCATGGTAAAAGTGTTGAACTAAAAATTCAGGATCTCTGGATCAAGAACATCACTTTAAGAACCGGGTTGGTAAATACCAATACAACTCCTATGTTATTAAAAGTGGTTTTATCGGACAAAATAGATCCTAATAAATTAATAACCCATCACTTCAAATTGGCTGATATAATGAAAGCCTACGAAGTATTTGGAAATGCCGGGAAAGAAAAAGCAATGAAGGTGATTATAGAGCCGTAAAGATTTTATTCAAAAAACC
>JBDTGD010000075.1:0-4284 GCA_039937595.1 Ginsengibacter sp.
TCTTGATATAGACCCATCAGAAATTGATAAGAATGTAAAAGCAACAGTGCCTGTTTGGGGCGACTGTAAAGAAACGCTTCCGATGCTTACGAAGTTGATTGATAAAAAAGAACATAAGGAATGGTTACAAAAATTTAATGAATATACCCAGAAAGAAGTAGAAGTCTGTATCAATAAAGAGCTTAATCCTGATACAGAAATAATGACGATGGGTGAGGTGATTAAAGTATTAAATGAATTGACAAAAGGTGATGCCGTAATCGTAAGCGATGTAGGGCAGCACCAGATGGTGGCTTGCCGCTATGCAAAGTTCAATCAATCTAAAAGTAATGTAACATCCGGAGGCCTTGGTACTATGGGATTTGGGTTACCTGCAGCGATGGGTGCGAAACTGGGAACGCCCGAACGTGAAGTTGTTGCAATTATCGGTGATGGTGGATTTCAAATGACTTTGCAGGAATTAGGAACTATCATGCAAAATAATATTGGCGTAAAAATTATTATTCTCAACAATCATTTCCTTGGAATGGTAAGGCAATGGCAGGAGTTATTTAATGAAAGAAGGTATTCATTTACCAATATTGATAGCCCCGATTTTGTTGCGCTTGCCAAAGCTTATAACATAGATGCTCAAAAAGTATCTGACAGAAAGAATTTGAAAGAGGGTCTTCGTATCATGCTTGAAACAAAGGGCCCATATTTACTTGAAATAACTGTAGGAAAGGAAAACAATGTGTTTCCTATGGTGCCTCAGGGATGCAGCGTTGCTGAAATTAGGTTGTCCTGATTTTCACACTATTAATAATAAAACAATGAACAATACGACAGAACAAAACAAAGGCAGTTTACATTTAAAGAAAATACCTCATAAAAATAAATGGGACGCGAATTTGTACGATGGAAAGCATGCATTTGTGTCTAAATACGGCGAAGAACTGGTACATATTTTAGAACCTCAGGCCGGCGAAAACATCCTGGACCTTGGATGCGGCACAGGATATCTGGCACATCTTATTTCCGAATCCGGGGCTCATGTTATCGGTATAGATAATTCTAAAGAGATGATTGACAAAGCGCAACATCAATACCCCGGAATAGATTTCAGGATAATGGATGCTGAAGATTTTAATTTTAAAAGTTCTCTGGATGCTGTTTTCTCTAACGCAGCACTGCACTGGGTTTTGAATAAGCAAAAAGCGATCGAGAGCATGTTTGATTCTTTAAAAACAGGTGGAAGGCTTGTGCTTGAAATGGGTGGTAAAGACAATGTAAATGGAATAGTCTCGGCATTAAAGAGTACCCTCGTTAAGCACGGCTATGTAAAAGAAGCGGGTATCAATACCTGGTATTTCCCATCATTAAGCGCTTATACATCGCTGTTGGAGTCTAAAGGATTCCGGGTTACTTATGCTGCACATTACGACCGGGAAACAAAATTGCAGGACAATGATAACGGAATTAAAGACTGGCTTAAAATGTTTGGCGGCGCCTATTTGAAGGGAATTAATGAAAGTGAAACAGAGAAAATACTTGACGAAGTACAGGCAAATTTAAAAGATACGCATTTCAGGGAAGGAAACTGGTATGCAGATTATAAACGACTGCGAATAGTGGCGATAAAAAAATAGTATTAGTTTAATAAAAACGATTTTCAATCTATAAAAAAAATTATATGAAACAGGAATATACGATAACGGTTTATGCCGAAGACCAGATAGGAATTCTCAATAGAGTATCCATTATTTTTTCGCGCCGAAAAATAAATATTCAAAGTCTCAATACATCACCTTCAGAGGTGCCGGGCATTCATCGCTTTAATATCGTGATAGAAGAAACGGAAGAAGTATTAAGAAAATTAGTACGCCAGATAGAAAAACAGGTGGATGTTTTAAAAGCCTATTACAGTACCAATGATGAAATCATCTGGCAGGAAATGGCTTTGTATAAAGTGCCTACCGATGTCATTGCCGAAAAAGCAAAAGTGGAAAGATTGCTCCACCAGTTTGGTGCAAGAGCCGTGGCGATTCGCAAAGATTTCACTGTTTTTGAAACTACCGGCCATCGTGAAGAAACGGATAAATTAGTCACAGCTCTGGAGCCTTATGGCTTAATTGAATTTGTAAGAAGTGCGCGGGTAGCCATCATTAAAGACAGCAGTGGCTTTCACAGCAAAGTAAAGGAGTTTGAAAAAATGCAGCCGGGTGAAGAAGTGATAGAGAATGAATTTTTGAACCAACAGGACGAGGTTTTTACGATGTAAATGAAAAATGATATGCAGCATGTTACCTCAATGTTCCCGGCAATAAGCCATCGCCAACGAAAAAGTAAAAAAGAAATGGATAATTCTTTAACCAAAATTCTAATATGCTTCGTTAGCTGTATTTGTTTTTTTTCAAGCGGCCATGGGCAAACAATCATTATCGGGACAAACAACACATCATTGATATTTAAGGTTGATCACAATCGTCAATTACAGCAGTCCTGGTTTGGTAGTAAATTTGACGCTGCTAAAGCTGATGACTCTCTGGATTATAAAACGCTTCCTTCCTTTGGCAATCCGGCGTTTCCGGGCGGTGGTATGGGGTATGTGTTTGAGCCTGCTATAGAAGTGATGCATGCCGACGGCAACCCTTCTTTACAATTGGATTTTGTTGAAACAACCACCGAACAGCAGGATGCAGATGTTTTGGTTACTCATATCAAACTAAAAGATCCGGTGTATCCTTTTTATGTCACGTTAAATTTTAAATCTTACCAAAAAGAAAATGTCATAGAAGAATGGACAACCATTCAACACGAAGAAAAATCTTCGGTTATCCTTCAGCGTTATGCATCTTCTTTTGTCAGCCTGGACGATAAAAATTTTTACCTTACTCATTTTTACGGCAACTGGGCCAGCGAAATGCAATTTGAGGAGACACAATTGCCCGAGGGGATTTATAATATCCAATCTAAGCTTGGCACAAGGGCCACAAATTATGAGGTGCCTTCTTTTATGATTTCGCCTAACAAGCCTGCTGATGAAAATGAAGGAGATGTCTTTGCAGGGTCCCTGGCATGGAGTGGCAATTTTAATCTCCAGTTTGAAAATATCAGATCTAACGGACATGCGGGTAATTCATTAAAAATAATTCCCGGCATTAATGCTTATGCATCTTCTTATTCTCTAAAACCAAAAGAAATATTCAATACCCCTCATTTTATTTTCACCTGGTCAACTGCAGGCAAAGGGCAAGCCAGCCGCAATTTGCATGAATGGGCATTGAATTATGGTGTGTGGAATGGTCATCAGAAACGACAGACATTGCTCAACAACTGGGAAGCAACTTATTTTAATTTTAACCAGGATACTTTGGTGAAATTATTTGATGGCGCCAAAAAAATAGGTGTTGATCTATTCTTATTAGATGATGGATGGTTTGGAAATAAACATCCCCGGCATGGAGATACAGCAGGGCTTGGCGATTGGCAGGCTAATAAAAAAATATTGCCCGATGGTATCGAATATTTAGTAAAGCAGGCAAAAAAAAAAGGTGTTCATTTTGGTATTTGGGTAGAGCCGGAAATGGTAAATCCTAAAAGCGACTTGTACGAAAAGCATCCTGATTGGGTATTGAAATTGCCCAACCGCCCGATAGACCTTTCACGCAATCAATTAGTGTTGGACCTTGCCAATCCTAAAGTGCAGGATTTCGTCTATGGTGTATTACATAACCTGCTAACCGATAATCCAGGGATCGCTTACATAAAATGGGATTGCAATCGGTTCATGACAAACACCTATAGCAACTACCTTGGGAATAACCAGCAGGCTTTGTTTGTAGATTATACAAAAGGGTTGTATAATGTTCTGGAACGAATTCGAAAAGAATTTCCTGCGCTTGAGATGATGTTGTGCTCCGGTGGAGGAGGACGCGCTGAATATGGTGCCTTGCATTATTTTAACGAATTTTGGCCCAGCGATAATACGGATGGCGTAGAAAGGCTTTTTATTCAATGGGGTTACTCTTACTTTTTCCCGGCGGCTACTATGTGCGATCACGTTACATCCGCAGGAAAAGAAAGTTTAAAATTTAAAATTGATGTGGCCATGCAGGGTAAACTTGGCTTCGATATTAAGGTGAATGATTTGAGTGAAAAAGAAATTGATTTTTGTAGAAATGCGGTAGATAATTACAAGCGTTTACAGGATGTATTAAATTACGGATCGCTGTATCGCCTGATTGCGCCTTATCACAGTAGTATCACAGCGTTAATGTATGTTGATAGTAGCAGGCAAAAAGC
>JBDTGD010000076.1:0-5626 GCA_039937595.1 Ginsengibacter sp.
GACGGCTGGGATGGCGGCTGTTTTTATGAATAATACGCTAAGATATTTAAGTCTGGCTGATTGTTAATAGTGTATGCTGCTTTGTTGCGCCCCCAGAGCAGGATGAATTATATATACACCATTGACAGTACCAAACCAAGAAGGTTTTTTTCGGAATCAATATAAATTATAAAGTCTCAAATAAACCTTCTTGGTTTTTGCTCTTTTGTGTATGCTGCTTTGTTGCGCCCCAGAGCAGGATGAATTTGAAATGCACCCCCCTCGAACAAAATGATTCGTTTTAGCATTACTTTCGTTTAAGTAATATTGTGTGGTCCTACAAATTACTCTTTGGTACATAAATCAGGAATATCAGTAATCACATTTTAAAAAAGAATTTATGGAAGAATTAGAAGTGCCGACGGAGCATCTTCACGAGGAGATTAATGAAAAAGCAGGAGAGCTTTTTCGGGAAAAAGAAAATAAGTGGACCTTGTTTGTAGCTATTTCTACTGCATTGATGGCAGTGCTTGCAGCATTGGGGAGTATGTACTCGGGCCACCAGTCTAATGAAGCGTTGATCATGCAGATAAAGGCTTCGGACCAGTGGGCCTTTTACCAAGCCAAAGCTATAAAGGCTGAAATAAGAATGTTGCTTCCGGCATCTGAAAATGTAAAATCGCCTGAGGCTACGGCTAAAGAACAGGCAGCAATTAAAATAATAGCGGAGAAGGATGAAAAGGAATCCGAAGAGCACCTTCAACGTCATGTTTCATTTTCGGAAAGTGTAACTTTACTACAAGTGGCTGTTGCTATTTCTGCAATATCCATTATCACCCGAAAAAGATTTTTATGGTATGCCGGCATGGCCGTAGCAATAGTTGGCGCCACGTTTTTTATTATGGCGCTTTTATGATTCAGGCTTATCTGGCAACGAAGTAAGAAAGAGACACTTAATAAGCGCCTCTTGTGGTCTTACCTGGCGCAGATATATAGCAATGAATTTTGTGCGGCGAGGTATCCCTGCTTTGAAAGTAAATCGGGCAGTTAGGTGTCCCGTTTTTATAACCTGTCCGACAGGCAGGCTTTTTCCGGGTTTATGATTTAGTGATTTATTTTTTTGTTTGATTTAAAAGATTGAAAAGTTACTTCTAAAGCCGCGGTGCTGACCTTCAGTGCCGACTGCTAATATCCACTAAAAACGGTTTCGATAGAGGTCGGTACTCCTGGCGTCAGACCGCGGTAATATTAGGTCGTATTATCGATGAAAGTTTAAACAGGTTATCACAGATTGGAAGACCTGCGCCGGCGTGTGGGTTAGTTGTAGGCTCAAGGCATGCCTTGAGCCTACATGAAAATATCATTACGTTTTAAATAGATCACTGTATTTCCCACTAAAATGAAGGCCACACATAAGACTCCTTTTCCTTTTCAGAAACGTTTAGATTTTTCGGAATTTTGAATTCCTGGTAAATGGCCACATCGGTGGCAGTCTCAAGTTTCTTCAATTGCTCCACAAGGCCTTCCGCCTGTTTGCTTTTTATAAAATATTCAAGTACGTAAGCATATTTGCAATTCTGGTAATAAGGTTCATAAATATTCAATTTGCCGTCGCGTGATAAATCTTTATAAACCGTAAGGTCAGTTGCCGGATCAGTGATGAATGCAAAGACCTTTCTTTCATTGGGTCCGGCACCTGTTAGCTGCTCCGCCTGTAAAATCGAATATCCACCAGCCATATTTGACCTGATAAGCTCCTGGACGAGGCGGGCGGACCGTTTTTCTTTGGTGAAAACAAATTGGACTTCCTCGCTGGCAAAACGGTGTTGGGCAATGTACCTGAAAGCACCATTGTATTCAGATTGCTGAAGGGTAACATCCGCGTCGCTTTTGGCGGACCTGGTATAGTCTTTCCACCGTTTCATGAATGGTTCAGCAGAAAGGATTGTTTCAAATAAAACGAATTGCACCTTTGTATTTCGTGTCATCGCTACAAGGTACGCTTTATAATTGGCTTCTGCGTTCATCGGGTTAATCTACCACTGAAGGAAAACATCTTTTATGGCGCGACAGACACTCCTATCCCGACCGGTGACGGTTTTGTTAATATCTAATGAATAATGAATTCTCTAATTTTAGAAAAAGTAATCATTCTTATTAAAACCGCGGTGCTGATCTTCGGTGCCGGCAGCTAATATTCACCTAAAACGTGGTTCGGTAGCGGTCGGTACGCCTGGCGTCAGACCGCGGTAAGTTCGGAATGCCACTGAAAATTTGAAGTGAGCCCGAGTGGCTCAGGTTGTCCATCGTTTCCTGGAAATTTAATGCCAAAATGCGGGTAGTTGTTTTGCCGGGATTTGAAAAATTGCCACGAAATATTAGTAGCAAACGCCATTATGAAAACGCTTACTTTTAATAAAAACTATTCATGAACAAAGTATTAATAATAGCCTGTGTGTTATTCACAGCCTTCAGCACAAAGGCGCAGCAAAAAGTAATTCAATTATACAACGGCGCCGCGCCTGGTTCGGAGCAGTGGAAGTACAATGAACAAATATACAAACCAGGAACTAAGGATGTTCTTGTCTATAATGTTTCGCATCCAACCCTGACGGTATATCCGGCCGATCCGTCCAAGGCAACCGGTACTGCAATAATTGTTTGCCCCGGCGGTGGTTTCTACATTTTGGCGATAGCACATGAAGGCACGGATGTGGCCCATTGGCTTAATGCCAAAGGCGTAACAGTCTTTATATTGAAATACAGGCTCGGGCAGAGCTTAACGGATAATCCGGGGCAGGAGCTAAGTGATAATATGAAAAAAAGTGATTTTGGAGAAAAGATAATGCCTGTGATTTCTATGTGTATTGCAGACGGCAGGGCTGCTATACAATATGTGCGCACCCATGCCGCAGAATATGGAATAAACCCTGCGCAGATTGGCATCATGGGTTTCTCGGCCGGCGGCACTGTTGCTGCATCAACGGCTTTTAACTATACCCCCGAAAACCGTCCTGATTTTGTTGCTCCGATCTATGCCTTTATGCCGCCATCAATGCAAGGGACCGTGGCTGCTGATGCGCCTCCGCTGTTTGTTGCTGCGGCTACAGATGATGGCCTGAACCTGACTTCGAATAGTGTTGATTTGTATTCAAAATGGCTTGCCGCAAAGAAGCCCGCTGAAATACATATTTATGAAAAAGGAGGTCACGGTTTTGGAATGCATCAGCAGAATATCCCTACCGACACATGGATAGATAGATTTGGCGATTGGCTCGGGTTACTGGGATATTTAAAAGCAAAATGACCCGGTAAAGATTTAATTTAAGCCTTTATACTTTGCGCCGGATAAATTTGTGTGACGAATTTTAATTCGTGGAAATTCGTGTAATTCGTGGCAAAAAGCATTTGAGCTGAAAGCTCAAATAAAGATCTATATGCGCTTTAGCAGCCTGGCCGGTAGCATAATAATTGATTTTAGAAGGCCAAACACACCTTCCACCGCGATGCCAAGCAGCCTGAGTGGCAGCATGATCAACCATACAATGGGATACAATACCAACGCCAAAATAGCCAGCGGCCAGCAGAATATAAACAGGAAGATCCATGCGATGAATGCAATCATTTGCTAAAGATAGTCACTGCACAAACACGGGCCGGATCAAATACATGAATGGTTGATCTCTTTACATAAACTTCACACGGGGTAAATTTAGCTTACTAATATCAGCCTCGCTGATCTTGGATTGTAAAGAGGAAATATTTTCTTTCTTTGGTAATTAAAAAAATTGCTCTCTTTTTTCTAATTGAACAATTGACGCTTTTGGCCCTTGCGCATTATAGCAGAATAATTATTCATTAACCCCAAATAAAATTTCTTTATTTCTGTACCAGATTGCCTGATCTAATTGTTGTGCAGATTTATTGCGGAAATGCAGACTACCTAAATTTAATCCAATTGCAAATCCTGTTAAAACATTCCCAAGAGTCCTATTGTTTTTTTTAACGACTATGCTTGTCACTAATGCACCTACTGCTGTAACTGTAAAAACACCTCCTAAAAATCTATCCTCTTTTGCTTTCTTATAAAAGCTTTTCGTGATGCCTGAGGTAAAATCATTTTTTAAATCCCAAATGTTAAACGCGTGCTTCCTTTCATAAAAAACCTTCAAAAATGTGTATAGTTTCGTTGCTATACGTTTTTGTCAGTTCCTCTTTAGTTTGTGAACTGGTTTTTTGAATTACACAAAAGTTAATCAATAAGAAAATTGCTGTTGCTTGAAATAGATGTTTCATATTTATAGGTTTAAATGTGGTTTAAATGATTAAAATGGATGGCTTATATTTCGACATAATTTGGTTAGTGCGCTCGACTTTTTTAATTCTTTAATTTAGATTTGATTAATTATAAAAAAGGATAGAATCACTAAAGGTTGTTCGTTTAATTCCATTTTTCTCAGCCTGCCCGTGATAGCAAACAATTAACCAGTCACCATTCTACCAACGACACACTTATACCTACCGTAAACTGGCTATGATTATAATCAATAAGGGTTTCCCCATAGCCATCAGAAACCTGCAATTGTAGCCTGAGATTTCCGATAACAGGGAATACCCAATTTGCCTGGATACTGCCCCTGTTTCTTTCATCGAATCTTAATGTATGTGTGCCAATTACGGAGAACTGTTGCCTGCCGGCATTGTATATTACTACAGCTTCGGAGCGACCGATATAGTCAGTGATGGCGGGGTTTTCGTCGTCTTCATCATGAAGCCTTACCCAGGGGCGCAAATATATTTGCCAGTTTTTTCTATCCAGGCCGGCCTGGAATATTACACGGTTCCAGCTTCTTGACAATGGAAGTGTTCTCCCATTGGACTGGTGTGTTAGTGATACGCCCAGCATCCGTACTGTAAATCCAAAAAGATGAACGTGGGTTGCAAAATTTAATATGATCTCGGGTTCATAATTTAATTCACGAAAGGGGCGTGAGAGTTCAGCATTGTAAACCTGCCAATGCGCTTTCTGGGTATAACCTACCCAAAGGTCGCCACCGGTTTTAAAAATATTCTGCAATACTTTGGTTTTGAGACTAAGCTGAAATTTGGCTTCATAATTATTATAGCCAACCTTAAATGGAAGGCTGTATGCCGGGTTTTCGCTGTGGGGCTGCACATTAGGACTGCTGGACCAGCGACCCGCTGTAACATAGACAGGCTTGTATGGAGTTACTATAAATGTACCTTTTCTGCTGGCTGAATCGAGTTCCCATCGTTGCGACATTGTTTCCCTTGCGGCATTTTTTTTAAAAAGATTGTTTGACTGGGCTCTTGCGGAAACCGCGGAAAGACAATAAAAAGTAATAAATAATAAATGTCTAACGTAAAAGATTACACGTTTTTTTAAAACCATAGTGGTGCGATATATTAAAACTGATTTTTTTATTCCAAATAAACTATTATTTTTTATAAACCGAACTACAGCGACATCGTCTATAAAAATGTAAGCGTGTTGTCGTGTAAGGAATACCTGTTTACTTTTCATCATTTTTATAAATGTTTCATCTCACTCTGCATCAGCAAAACATCTTCGTTTTTAAAACACCTGCAATTTAATTTTACTTCCATTTCTCCAGCTGACGTCACA
>JBDTGD010000077.1:0-13520 GCA_039937595.1 Ginsengibacter sp.
TAAATCCATCCGTTCACTTCTAAAAAGAGAATTATGAACAACAATAAAAATGAACCTGCTCTTAGAAATATAGGCACTGACCTTGGAATAGGATTAATAGCAGGCCTCTCCCGAACCTTCGCAATGAACAATTGCCAAAAAATAGACATGAAAATTACAGGGTCGGAAGGCAAGCCAAACTCCCGCAAATGCTGTTCGCGAAGCGTTGGATATCAAACCCGTTTCTGAAAGCAAAACGCAGGAGGTTTCTAATAAAATTCATTGGGTATATGGCACTTCGCTCTGAATGGTGCGCGGTTTTAAAAGCCTTTTTGGAATAAACGGCCTTGCTGCCAGATCTGCTTTTTTTGCAACAGTTTGGGGCGCCGAGTTGTGTATGTTACCTTACTTAAGAGTTGCGCCCCCAGTAACCAAAGAAACTCCGGAAACTATCGGCAAAGACGTACTTTATCATTTGGTCTATGCTTTCGTCGCTGGTTTGGTTTTTGATACAATTATGGGAGAAGAATCATAAGAAGGAATTAAGTTTTAAGAATAATTATTAAAAATATTAAAAAAATGAAAAAGGATTTTAAAGGAAAGACAGTCGTCATTGCAGGCGCATCGGCTGGTTTGGGAAGGGCAATGGTAAGGGAATTTGCAAAACACGGAGCCAATGTAGGGCTGATTGCACGAGGCATAGATGGATTAAGAGCGGCAAATAAAGAAGTAGAGGAATTGGGCGGACATGGTTTTATCGCACAGGCAGATGTAAGCAATGCAGATGAAGTAGAAAACGCGGCGCAAAAAATAGAAGACCATTTTGGAACGATTGATATCTGGATCAACAATGCGATGCTAAGTGTTTTTGGCCCGTTTAAAAAAATGGAAATGAAAGATTTTGAGCACGTAACCGCTGCTACTTATCTGGGACAGGTGTATGGAACTTCAGCTGCTCTCAAAAGAATGATTCCAAAAGATAAAGGAAGCATTATCCTGATTGGCTCTGCGCTCGCTTATCGCGGCATTCCTCTGCAGTCGGCCTACTGTGGTTCCAAACATGCCATTCATGGCTTTTTTGAATCTTTACGTTCAGAATTGATCCATGATAAGAGTAATATAAAACTGAGCATGGTGCAAATGCCCGCCATGAACACCACCCAATTCGGCTGGGTAAAAAGTTATTTAAAAAATAAGCCTAAACCGATGGGGCAAATTTATGAGCCGGAAGTAGCAGCAAAAGCGGTTGTAGATGTTGCCAGAAATCCCAGGAGAGAAATGTATGTAGGCTATCCCACTGTTGAAACCATTTGGGGTAACAAGGTCGCGCCGGATTACCTGGATCATTACCTGGCGAAAACAGGTTTTAAAGGGCAGCAAACCAATGAGCCGGAATCTCCGGACCGTCAAAATAATTTATGGAAACCTGTACCCGGCGACCATGGTGCGCGCGGAACTTTCTCTGATAATTCTTGGAATTCCAGTCCCGAAGTATGGATGACTACGCATAAAAAGACGACCTGGGGATTGCTCGCAGGTCTGGCGCTTGGTATTGGCGCGGTTGCAGTTTTTAAGAAATAAATAATCTATGCCTGAATGCCGCAGCAAGTCAGGTGTGTAATCCAAGGCTCCAAGAAAACAAAATCATTCGTGCTAACTTGTCTGGCGTCAGGCAGATTCATGTGACCTGTCTGCCAACAAAGGCAGGGTTAGTGGCGACAAAAAAATAAAAATAGAAAAATGGCAATAGGTAAAAAAATATGGGCAATAGCGGAAGGATACATTCCAGGCTATAGCAATGGGCCTCCGCCCGACTTTATAAGTCATGAAGCGGCTTGCATTTTAAATACATCTGATGAGGATGCACATGTACAGATCATGCTGTACTTTTCCGATAAGGAACCGGTAGGGCCCTATGATGTAACAGTTCCTGCACGAAGGACAAAACATTTAAGGTTCAATAATTTAACCGATCCCCAGCCGGTGCCTTTGGAAACTGACTATTCAAGTGTTTTCATTTCAGATCAACCGATAGTGTTGCAATACACCCGCTTGGATTCGCGGCAAAATGCCAATGCATTAATCACCACCATTGCATACACTGAGTAAAAATGTTTTGTGTTATTTCAGTCGATAAGGATCCCGGCGGATGGACAAAACCTTCCAGGTTTTTAAAACCTGGAAGGTTTTGGGTCAGATAAAATTTGAGGTCAGATAAAATTAGAAAAAATGAAGTACAAATTGGTCAACAATGCCCAACAAAAAACGTATGCCATCATCATGGATAGCGGCGACGAAGTAACGGAGCAGTTAATGTCTTTTGCAAAAAAGGAAAAGGTGTCTGCCTCTCAATTTACGGCTATCGGGGCTTTCAGCGAAACCGTTACAGGATTTTTTGATTTCGCTATCAAAGATTACAGGAAACCGGCTTTTAATGAACAGATGGAAGTATTGGCATTGAACGGTGATATTTCGATGTATAAAGATCAGTATAAAATACATGCTCACATAGTTCTGGGAAGGAAAGACGGTACCGCGCATGGTGGCCATTTAATGAAAGGCATTGCCCATCCAACGCTTGAAATAATTTTAAGCGAATCCCCTGAGTATCTGAAAAGAGAGATGGACAAAAATTCAGGAATTCCTTTAATAAAAATATAATATCATTTATGTCTAATAATACAATAGCGCCTGGCGCACCGGGAGTTTCTCCCCGCTGGACATCCAGCGCCAAATCAGGAGTGGGAAAATCTTTTGACGATTCATCCAGAGTTGCATTTACATTAAGCCACGGTATCCTTGATGAAATATATTATCCCAGCGTAGATACCGCCAGTATCAGGGACATGGAATTTATCGTTACCGATGGGAAAGATTTTTTTTCTGAAGAAAAAAGAGATACGGATCATTCTGTTAAGTGGGTTGAAGAAGGCATCCCTGCTTTTAAAATTGTGAATACCTGCAAAGAAAAAAGATATACCATCGAAAAAGAAATCATAACAGACCCACGCCGGGAAACCGTTTTGCAACGCGTCAGTTTTAGATCAACTAAGAAAAATGATTCGGCAACGTACAAACTTTTTTTACTTCTTTCTCCGCATCTGAATGATAAAGGAAAAGATAATGATGGTTGGGTAAAGGACTACAAAGGAATACCCATGCTGTTTGCCAACAGGCAGGGAGTTACGCTTTCGGTAGCGTCTTTCTATGCCGATTTTATTAAAAGATCGGTTGGCTTCGTGGGTACTTCGGATGGATATACCGATATAAAACAACACAAGGCGATGGAATGGCAATATTCAGATGCACACAATGGCAACATTGCGCTCACTGCTGAAATTGATATTTCTAAAACTCAGGACTTTGTAATTGCCATCAGTTTTGGAGCCAAAGAAGAAGACGCAGCTCACCTTGGATGGGCAAGTTTATTAGATGGATATGATACAGCGCGTGAAGCCTACATAAACGGCTGGAAAAAATTTCAGAAAGGGCTACATAGTATTAAATCAGACAAGAACGCGATTGGTAAAAATTTTCGCGCAAGCGCCGCTATCTTAAACATACATGATTCTAAAAAATTTCCGGGTGGAGTAGTTGCCAGTCTTTCTATTCCGTGGGGGCAAACAAAAGGAGATAGTGACAAAGCCGGTTACCACCTTGTATGGCCACGCGACCTGGTAGAAGCTTCAGGTGGTTTTATGGTGTTGGATTCAAAAAAGCAAGTGCTAGAGATACTTAATTACCTGATGGCTACCCAGGAAGCTGACGGCAGATGGAGCCAGAATATGTGGCTTAAAGGGCTTCCCAACTGGACTGGCCTGCAACTGGATGAAATCGCATTGCCGATTTCTCTCGTTGACAAATGTCATCACATTAAACAAATGGAGCCTGACCGGCTAAAAAGGTATTGGCCCGGCATCAAAAAAGCAATTTCTTTTTTGATTACTCATGGACCTTCTACCCCTCAGGATAGGTGGGAAGAAGAACCGGGATTAACCGCTTATACTTTAGCGGCCGAAGTAAACGGTTTGTTGAGCGCCGCTCATCTGGCAGAAATAGACGGAGATAAGGAAATGGCTCAATATTGCCTCGAAACCGCAGATTACTGGAATGACCAAATTGAAAAATGGATTTATGTTACTGATACACCACTCTCAAAGGAAGTAGGCGTAGATGGATATTATATGCGTACTAATAATACGCACCAACCGGCAGAAGAAGTAAAAAATAATATCATAAAAATAAAAAACCGTAACGAAGATAATGGCAAAATGCACTTGTGGGAATTGATTTGTGTAGATGCTTTGGCATTGGTGAGATTTGGACTGCGCGCCGCCGATGACCCCAAAATATTAAATACAATAAAAGTAATTGACGCTAAATTAAAAGTGGATACCCCGAACGGCCCTTGTTGGCACCGCTACACAAATGATGGCTACGGGGAGGATAAAAATGGAGATGGATTTTCAGGCAATGGCATGGGGATAGGAAGAGCGTGGCCGTTGTTAGCAGGCGAAAGAGGCCATTACGAAGTAGCCGCAGGCAATATCAAAGGAGCAAAAGAAATTCTAAAATCAATGGATAGATTCGCTAATAATGGTTTACTTTCTGAACAAATATGGGATACGGATGATATTCCGGAAAAGGAATTGTTCTTTGGCAAACATTCGGGGTCTGCAATGCCATTGGTGTGGACTCATTCGGAATACATTAAGCTATGCTATTCTATTAAAGAGAAGGAAATATTTGACATGTCGCTTCATAGCCAGGAACGGTATATCAAAAACAAAGTGAAATCGCAGTTTGCAGTTTGGCGTTTTTTGTGGCCTTGTGAAAATATTCCAAAGAACAAAAAACTGAGAATTGAAGTGATGGCTGCGGCCAAAGTGCGCTGGTCATTGGATGACTGGAAAACAACAAATGAAACTGAAACCTGCGATACAAAATTAGGCATCCATGTTGCGGATATTGAATTAAAAAAAACCGGTTCTGAAGCGATTCAATTTACTTTTTTCTGGAAAAAAGCCAATCGATGGGAGAATAAGAATTATAAAATTTCTATTTTAAAAAAATAATTTGGTTTGATGAGTATAAATGACAACATTCCCTGGGGCAGCAGTTCCAATCCATCTGCATGGAGCAAAAGAATTTTTCTTTTAATACTTGCGATACTTGGGTTTCTTATTGCTTTATATTTAGGCTTGTACCAGCTTCATGTTTTTTCAAATGTTTGGGAACCATTTTTTGGAAACGGAACCAACGCGGTAGTAAAATCTTCATTCTCCCGCTCTCTTCCTATTCCCGATGGACTTATAGGAGCGTTTGGATACTTATGCGATATCGTTTTAGTTTCTATTGGTGATAATGTACGCTGGAAAACAAAACCCTGGGCAGTAATTTTATATTCTATTCTTGTTGGGATCATGGGATTAGTAAGCATTTTGCTTATCATACTTCAGCCGCTTGTTTTGCACACATGGTGTACTTTATGCCTTGCTTCCGCAGTTCTTTCTCTCAGCATGGTCATACCTGCGATGCGTGAATTACAGGCAAGTCTCCACCTGATCAAAAGAGAAAAAAGAAATGGTGAAACTTTTTGGGAGGCTGTCAGGGAAAATTAGCATTCACTTAAAATTTAATGACTGAAGGGATAATTTAAGGAATCTGTAAATTAACTCCTGGCTTCTTCATACGCAAAATATATTTTTTTTCAGGTTTGTGAATGTTGTGTATTTAGCTGAATTAAAATCTTTAAAAAAGGTTCTTTTACTGTTTATCATGCCCATCAAAAATGCTACGATCAAAATGACATAATAGCTGTATCACCGATATAAAAATTCCTATTCTTTTAAACCAAATTTCATGAATTAATACCTTTCAAAATATAAGGTTAACCTATAATACTTCATTTTAGCAAACATTTCCGAAATTGCAGCCTAAATTTTTATTGAATGGCTTATAACAACAGGTACCGGCCTTCTCAATCTTCTACGCCGGTTGTATTGAATCTTATCATAATAAATGTGATCGTTTTTGTTGCGCAGATGGTATTTGATAAATCCGGGTATGATGTAACAGGAGGCAACAACCTTGGCTGGCTTACCAGTAGAATAGGGCTTTGGTCTATCGATACCGGGCTATTCAAGCCTTACCAATTAGTCACACACATGTTTGCGCATGGCGGCTTTCTTCATATTCTTTTTAATATGTATGCTTTATGGTTGTTTGGCGCGGCCTTGGAAAGACTTTGGGGCCCGAAAAGATTTCTGATCTTTTATTTGGTTTGCGGCCTGGCGGCAGGTGTTACTGAAATGTTCCTGGTGCCCGTTGGCTTTGCTATCGGAGCCTCCGGTGCGGTGATGGGTTTGTTAGGTGCATTCGCTTATACTTTTCCTAATATTGAATTTTTTATTTTACCGATTCCTTTTCCGATCAAAGCCAAATACCTTGCTATTATCTATGCAGCCATTGACCTCTTCGGACAATTTTCAGGTTTTGGAGGAAACGTAGCCCACTTTGCACATTTGGGCGGACTGGCTATGGGATTGATTCTTTGTGTCATCTGGAAAAAAGCGAGCAGAAACAATTATTAAAAGTTGAAAATTCCCTGTTTTAAATCGCAGTAATTTGGTAATTTTACAACGCACAATCTAAGTAAGTATAATGGGTGAGTCAGAAAGATATATCGACAGGCGTTTTAGAAAGATTTCCCTCGGTGATGATAATAACGCACTGATGGCTCTTGTAGCTGTCAATGCGCTACTCTTTGTTTCTTTCGGGCTTATCCAGGTTATTTTTTACCTCACACAATCTTCCGGAACCGCATTTAATTATGAGATATTAAGATGGTTCATCGTTCCTGCAAAATTATCTTCTCTTGCTGAAATGCCCTGGACGGTGTTTACTTATATGTTTGTACATGTTGGCGTTATTTACACCATCATAAGCTTGCTCTGGCTTTGGTTTTTTGGTACTATTTTACAAGATCTGTCAGGCAATTCAAAAATAATCCCCGTTTATATTTATGGAGGTTTGGCCGGGGCAGTAGTCTTCATTGCTTCAAGCTATGCTTTTCCGATGTTGAGGGAACAGATAGAATATTCTTCCATGTACGGCGGCAGTGCAGGCATTATGGCTATAGCAATTGCAACCACTACGCTCTCGCCGGATTATCGCCTGTTTAAAATGTTGAATGGGGGCATTCCTTTGTGGATTCTTACCGTTCTTTTTGTAATTATTGATTTTTCGGGAAGCAAAGGCACAGCGCATGATTTGGCACATTTAGGAGGCGGCCTTATCGGATTCTTATTTGTGGTAAGCCTGCGAAGGGGATACGATTGGAGCCGATGGATGAATCGTCTTTACTATTGGTTTGTAAATCTTTTTAACCCTGATAAACCGGTACGCAAGCAAGAGAAAATAAAAGAGAAAGTTTTTTATAATACACACGGTCAACAACCCTTTGTAAAGAGACCCGTAATAACACAGGAACGTATTGATGAGATTCTTGACAAGATCAATCAAAAAGGATATAGTCATTTAAGTGAAGAAGAACAAACCATCCTGAAAAAAGCCCGCGAAGCTGATTTTTAATTTTCATATTGAATTAGCACCCAACCACTATTGCGAACTTATGAACCGGAAATTATAACAAACTTTAAAAAAAAGTGATAAGAAACTCGTGTTAACGTATCTGTGGACAGGCAGATTTTTGTAATTCGTGTTTTTTATTTACCAACTGCTTTTATCATTAAAAGGATCGGATAAATGAAAAAACCTTTTCTCCGCAGGTTCACAAAAAAGGTATTTGTTACATTAAATATCATTATTGCACTTTTTTTTATAGCAGGCGCTAATGTGAAATATTTTGATCCTGAGTATTGGTGGTTTTTAAGTTTATTTACACTGCTGCTGCCATACCTGATACTTTTGCTTTTGCTTTTTATTTTATTTTGGTTATTTGTAAAACCAGCATTTAGTGTTATTTCATTATTTGTAATTCTCGTTTCATGGCATGCCGTGAAAAACGTTTTTTCTTTTAATCTTAGTTCGGATTTTAACCTTGCAAAAAAGAATGGCGACATACGTGTCATGAGCTGGAATGTAGAGTTGTTCAATATTTTGCATTACAAAGATGAACCCCGGAATAAACAGTACATGATTGATCTTATCAACAAGTACAATCCTGATATAGCTTGTTTCCAGGAAATGGTAGCAGGCGAAAACAAACTGGCCATCAATTATTTTCCGGACATTGAAAAGGAATTAAGATTCAAGGATTATTTATATTCTTACCGGGTAAGAGATGACTTTGACAGATACCATCATTTTGGTATTATTGTTTTTTCAAAATTCCCTATCATCAGAAAGCAAACTTTAGTTAACAATCCAAACAGCTACAATTCCACTTTTCAGTTTATTGATATATTGTCAGGAAAAGACACTTTGCGTGTGTATAATATTCACCTCCAATCGCTGAAGTTTTCAAAAACAAATTTGAATTTTCTTGATAGTGGAAGAGTACCCGTACAAGGCAATTTTTTTGAATCAAAAAATATTATTTCAAAAATAAAATTGGGTGTTTTAAAAAGAGCATCGCAGGCAGATTTTATCAAAGATGAAATTAACAACAGCCCTTACCCGGTAATAGTCTGTGGCGATTTCAATGATGTACCGGTTTCGTATGCTTATGAAACCATTGGTAAAGGTCTCCAAAATGCCTTTGTAGAAAAGGGCCTGGGAATTTCGAGAACTTTTAGTGCTATTTCGCCGACCTTGAGAATAGATAATATTTTTGCCGGTAGCAATTTTAAAATGATTCAATATACAAGGATAAAAAGCACGCTTAGCGATCATTTTCCTATAGTTGCGGATATGCGATACACGTCGTCGGAACCGTGAAATTCACAAATTGATGCGGATTGGCGACCTAAGAAAACCCAGGATTAACACTGCCTTTCCTCCGCCACCGAACCGCAGTCAAATATTAAGTCTATGCTATTTTGTCAATTCATAAACCGGCGACTATAAAATTCCTAATAAAAAAAGTAAAAAAAATCGTGTTAATTCGTGAAATTCGTGGCTTTTTTTTCATTTAGAAAACGTAGTAATATCTTTACCACTTTACATTTGTGCAGAGGCTAAATAATGAACAAAATATTAAAATAGTAAAATTTCGTATGCCGCTTAAAGTTTATAATTCATTGACCAAGCAGAAGGAAGAATTTATTCCCATAAATCCGCCATATGTAGGAATGTATGTTTGCGGCCCCACCGTAAGCGGAGAAAGTCATCTCGGGCATGCAAGACCTTACATCACTTTTGATGTCGTGTACCGCTATCTGCTACATCTTGGATATAATGTAAGGTATGTGCGCAACATCACGGATGCGGGCCATTTTGAGGAAGAAGGACGCGTGGCAGAAGATAAAATTTCTAAAAAAGCGCTGCTCGAAAAAGTAGAACCCATGGAGTTGGTGCATAAATATACCAATCTTTTTCACTGGGCTTTCCGGCAGTTGAATACATTAGATCCTAACATAGAACCTACGGCCACAGGGCATATCGTTGAACAAATCGGGATGATTGAAGAACTAATAAAAGCGGGATATGCTTATGAAGTAAATGGCTCTGTTTATTTTGATGTAAAGAAATACGCCGCCAATCACGATTATGGAAAATTGAGCGGGCGTGTGATAGATGATCTTTTGGAAACTACACGCGATCTCGAGGGCCAGGATGAAAAAAGAAACAAAGCGGATTTTGCTTTATGGAAATCGGCTCCGCCGAAGCATATTATGCGATGGAACAGCCCGTGGGGAGAGGGTTTCCCCGGTTGGCATATTGAGTGTTCCGCAATGGCCACAAAATACCTGGGTGCACATTTCGATATCCATGGTGGTGGCATGGACCTTATGTTTCCGCATCATGAAAGCGAGATAGCACAAAGCACTATTTGCAATCATATAGCTCCCGCCAAGTATTGGATGCATAATAACATGATTACTGTGAACGGGAAAAAAATGGGAAAGAGCTACAACAACCAGATTACACTTACCCAATTATTTAGTGGAAATCATCCCTTGCTTTCCCAGGCATTTCCTCCGATGGTAGTTCGTTTTTTTATTTTGCAAACACATTATCGAAGTACACTTGACTTCAGCAGCGAAGCCCTGGTAGCGGCTGAAAAAGGATTGAAACGTTTATTTGAATCATTTGAAGCATTGAAAAAGCTTCCGGAGATTCTTGATGGACAGGAAGCAACAGATAAAGAACTGGATGAAAAGTTAAATAGGCTTATTAATGAATTTGAAGAATTTATCGAAGATGATTTTAGCACTGCGAAAGTACTTGCCAATATGTTTGAGATTGTTCCGGTAATCAATTCTATTAAAGACGGATTAATAAAATCAGATGCTATTTCTTCATCTACCTTAAAAAAATTAAAAGAATCCTTTTCGGTTTATCTTGAAGAAATTTTAGGTTTAAAAGACAGCTCGGAGAATTCCGCACAATTCAGTGGCATTATGGATTTGCTGATAGACATTCGTAAAGAAGCCAGGTCTAAAAAAGATTTTTTTACTTCTGATAAAATAAGGAACCAACTGGCAGCGCTGGGCATCGAGATGAAAGACGATAAGGATGGTAATATCAACTGGAATCAGCTCTAATCTTTCAGCATTCAGCTTTAGTCATTTGTTTGTAAATTGCGCCCTTACAAATTTTTAAAGAATCTATGAAGAATCTGATTTGCTTACTGTTCCTTGTTATAAGTCTTAATTCTCAAAAACTTTTTGCACAGTCCAAATACGAATTTCGTGGTGTATGGGTAGCTACTGTGGTTAACATTGATTTCCCCTCCTCAAAGAATTTGACTACGCAGCAACAAAAAGATGAATTTATAAAGTTGCTGGATATGCATAAGAGAAACGGCCTGAACGCTGTGATAGTACAGATAAGACCTGCATCAGACGCGTTTTATCCTTCTCAATACGAGCCCTGGAGTGAATATCTTACCGGAAAACAGGGGCAGCCGCCTTCTCCTTATTATGATCCTTTAAAGTTCATGATAACGGAGACGCATAAACGAGGAATGGAATTTCATGCGTGGATGAATCCTTATCGTGCTGAATTCAAAATCGGAAAATCTTCCATCTCGCCGACTCACATTACCAGGGTGCATCCTGAGTGGTTTATTGACTATGGCGGTGTTAAATATTTTGATCCGGGAAATAAAGATGCTCAAAATTTTGTAGTGAATGTAGTGAGAGATGTAGTGAAGCGGTACGATATTGATGCCATTCATTTTGACGATTACTTTTATCCTTACCGCATTGCAGGAAAAGAATTTAATGATAATATTTCTTTTATAAAATATGGCAACGGTATGAGCAGAGATGATTGGCGCAGAAGTAATGTTGACTCAATCATAGTCCATTTGAGCAAAGCAATTAAAGAAGAAAATAAATATTGCCAGTTTGGAATAAGCCCTTTCGGAGTCTGGCGCAATATTGATAAAGACCCTGAAGGGAGCAATACAAAAGCCGGTCAAACAAATTATGATGATTTATACGCAGACATTTTATTGTGGCTGAGAATGAAATGGATTGACTACGTTGTTCCGCAATTGTATTGGGAAATAAGTCAAAAAGTAGTTGGTTTCGAAGTTCTGACTGATTGGTGGGCCAGGCATGCTTATGGAAGGCAATTATATATTGGCCAGGGAATTTACAGAGCCCTCGAATCAAAGTCTTATGCCTGGAAAAATAAAGATGAGCTTCCCAATCAAATAAAATTTTTGAGAAAATACCCACAGATACAAGGGAGCGTGTATTTTAGCAGCAGTACCTTTAGCAGTAACCCTAACGGATGGAGCGACAGCCTGCGCAACAATTATTACAAATATCCTGCGATACCGCCGCCAATGGCCTGGATAGATTCTGCAAAGCCTGAACAACCCGTTTTATTATTTGACAGTTCCAAACCAACTTTCGTTACAACCTCACTAGATTTGTATTTGGGTGAGAAACAAAAAAACGATTTGATTAATCGCTATGTTATTTACCAGTTTGATGACCTGAACGATATGGATGACAATGATCCTAAAAATATAAAAGAGATTATCTTGTCCGGTAATAACTTTTATAATTTTATTTTGACAAATATTCCTTCAAGCCAAAACACAGTAATAATAGCGGCTTCGGCGCTTACCAGAACTAATAATGAGAGCTTATTAAGTCGTTATATTTATTTGGCAAGAAAAGGAAATGGATGGCAAATAGTTGTGCAGCAAAATTGATATTAAAGCAAACGATCCATACTAATGAGATCGTTTGCTTTCACGTATATTCAAATACTTTCACGCTATTAATCGCGACAAAGTAAACGAACAATTTTACGGAATTTTCATTCTATAAAAAACTAATTTCTTCCCGGCTTTCCATAATAGTCATATAGGCTGCGTTCATAGGACTCATTTAAAATCTTATCTAAATCAAATTCAGGGCTGTTGTGTACTTCCTCAATAGAAACATTTACTACGACTAATGAATTGTCCCAATTAACTTCTTTGATCCACCCTACTGATAACAATACTTTTCTGCTGTCAAGCCATGACCCGGTCTCTACTACCAAATATTTAATTTTCCAATTAGTATCATCAATAATGTAGTCAACTACTTTTCCAATTTCACCGTCCGTAGCCTTAATTTTATATCCTGTTACATTATCTGTGCTGCGCAGATGAAGATCATTTTTTTCCTCTGCTACTGCAGTATTGACTTGGCTTCCTTCTACCTCATCGTTGTAAAGGTCACTCGGCATTGCACCAAATATGCCTGCGGCATGCTCGTCAGGGTCATTGCCCCAATAGGTTCCCCATGGATAATAGCTATACAATTGCTCCTCCTGTTGTCGGGAAACCGGCTTTTCCGTGTCAATGTCGGGGCTGTTTTTGATTTGCTCTTTGGTAAGGCTCACATGAAATTCTTCATGTTCCCAGTCGGGGTTTTGTAAAGATTTTGGAGAGATAAGTACTTTTCGGCCAGTGAACCAATTTCCCGTTCTTACTACCAGGTACCTTATCTTCCAGGAAATATCATCGAAATAAAAATCTTCTATATTTCCTATTTCACCATCAGTTTCTTTCAGGCTGTAGCCAACCAGGTTTCTAATATTTCTGTTCATAAGATATAATTTTAATAATTATTGTACAATGATTGTTCCAAAAAGAGATTTTCGGATAAAAAATTCTAAAACTATACGAAAATTCGACCAACGCAGAAACCCTTAGGAATTGCCAGGGCTGTTCAATGCTAAAAGATAAAAAAGGCAGTACGCATTGAAAATGTGGATAACTTTGTAATGAATTAAAAAACAATAGTTTACCACATTATGGTTACTACGTTTTTTGCAGATATTGAAGACTTTCGCCGTCCACAGGGACAAAAATACGAATTACATAACATACTGTTACTATCGGTAATAGCTATTTTATGTAATGCAAAATCTTACAGAGATATTAGCCGTTTTATTAAAGTTAA
>JBDTGD010000078.1:0-2908 GCA_039937595.1 Ginsengibacter sp.
AAAATGCAATATTTAAGTTTTCATTCCATAAAAAAGGAACTGTCTTTTCATATCTTCGCCGGAATGTCTCATTTTGAAAAATATGAAGCGGTCATAGGGCTGGAAGTACATACTCAATTGCTTACAAAAAGTAAATTGTTTTGTGGTGATAGTACACAATTTGGTAATCCGCCAAACACTAACATCAGCGCTATTTCCCTTGCCCATCCGGGTACTTTGCCTGTGATGAATGAGAAAGCCATAGAACTGGCTATTAAACTGGGGCTGGCATTTAATTGCAAAATTGTACGTGATAATTATTTTGCAAGAAAAAATTATTTCTATCCTGATCTTCCGAAAGGTTACCAGGTAACACAGCATACCACGCCGATTTGCAAAAATGGCACTATTCCGATTAAAGTACACGGAAAGGAAAGAGATGTTTTGCTCAACAGGATACACCTTGAAGAAGATGCCGGCAAAAGCATCCACGATATAGATGAAAATTACACCTGCATCGATCTTAACCGGGCTGGGGTGCCCCTGCTCGAAATCGTTTCTGAACCTGATCTATTTTCTTCGGACGAAGCGTTTGCCTATGTAACGGAAATAAGAAAAATGATTCGTCATTTGCAGATTTGCGATGGTAATATGGAAGAAGGAAGTATGCGCTGCGATGCCAACGTTTCTGTACGATTAAAAGGAGAGAAAAAGCTTGGGACTAAAGTAGAAGTAAAAAATTTGAATTCGATACGAAACGTAAAGAAGGCTATCGATCATGAAATAGATCGCCTTATCAATTTGCTTGAACACGGCGAAGAAGTGATGCAACAAACCCGCAGCTTTGACGCTGCCACAGGAACTACTTTTTCATTAAGATCGAAAGAAGAAGCTAATGATTATCGCTATTTCCCTGAACCGGACCTGGCGCCGTTTTTTATAACTGAAGACCAAATAGATACGATTCAATCTGGCATGCCCGAACTTCCGGCCGCGTTAGAAAAGAGATTGACAAAACAGTTTTCTTTATCCACTGAAGCAGCGAAAGTAATTGCTGATGACAGGGACACTGCAGTATTCTTTGAAAAAATTATTCAAAATACAGAACATCATAAAGCCGCAGCTAACTGGATGATAGGACCTTTGAAATCGTATTTGAATGAAAATAACGTAGAAATAAACGACTTCCCTGTTGCACCAAACATAATGGCCACGCTGATAAATATAGTGGAGGAAGGAAAAGTCAGCTTTGGTATCGCCGCAGCTAAAATTTTTCCTGTTTTACTACAGTCACCGGATAAAGACCCACTGGATATTGCAAAAGGATTAAACCTGCTCCAGGAAAAAAATGACGATACGCTTCACGTGTGGGTAGATGAAGTGCTTGCTTCCATGCCAGACAAAGTCAGGGAATATAAAAAAGGAAAAAAGAATTTGACCGGATTATTTGCAGGCGAAGTGAAAAAGAAAAGCCATGGAAAAGCCGATATGCAGGCGGTCATTACAATCATTAATCAAAAACTCAACCAATAAAAATTGTCAATTAAATATCATGAAAAAATTATTTGTCTTCATTTGTGTGCTTTTCTTTTTTTCCTGCACCTCTTCACATCATAACGGGTTATTTACAGTAAACGGTCATTTGACAGACGCAGCAGATCAAAAAGTTTATTTAGAGCATCTCTTTTTTAACCAGCAGCCTCCGGAGGTATTGGATACAGCAGAGCTGAAAGATGGAAAATTTGTAGTAAAAGGAAATGCTTCAGAAGAAGGTTTGTACCGCATCAGGTTTGAGAAAAATCCTGGTTATATTTTTATCAATGACAAAGATGATATTGATTTTAGTGCTAACGCGAAGGATACTGTTTTGGGAACTACCAAATTCTTTACGCCTGCCAATTCATCATTGACATGGTTAATAATGACCCTGGATTCCATTCATACAAAACTGATCAGTGAAGACCAGGCAAGAAAAGATTATCAACAGCAGCATAATGACTCGATGGCTTTCATTTCTGATAATGCATTCAACATCAGTAATGAATGGTACAATAAATTTCTGGTAAAATATATTGATACAGCCGCCAGCCCTGTTAATGCATTATTCGCATTGAGCTACGCGCAGGACATCGATATGGATACCGTAAAAAATCTGATGACCAACCTTACCAAAAAATTCCCAAAAAATTCTTCTGTTGCTGAAGTGGTAAAGCAGTTTAGTCAATATGCGGCTGCACAAGATAATAAAACGCAGAGTAATAATGATATTGCCGTTGGAAAAACAGCTCCCGATTTTACATTACCGGATGTGGACGGAAAAGACTTTAAATTGAATTCTCTTCGCGGCAAGTATGTATTAATAGATTTTTGGGCAAGCTGGTGTGGCCCATGTCGGCAGGAAAATCCGAATGTAGTATCGAATTACAACCAGTTTAAGGATAAAAATTTCACAGTCCTTGGCGTTTCGCTCGACCAGGATAAAAAGGCATGGTTAAAAGCAATAAAAGATGATGGACTGGTTTGGAAACAGGTGAGCGATCTTAAATTTTGGAACAACGCAGCTGCTACGATGTATCATGTAGAAGCCATTCCTTTTAATGTATTAATTGATCCACAAGGGAAAATAATCGGAACTGAATTAAGAGGAAGTCAATTGCATGATAAACTTGCAGAAGTATTAAGCTCAGGAAAGTAAAAATTAAAATCTGAAATTTAAATAAGTCTCAT
Source organism: Ginsengibacter sp. (assembly GCA_039937595.1). Lineage (GTDB taxonomy): Bacteria > Bacteroidota > Bacteroidia > Chitinophagales > Chitinophagaceae > Ginsengibacter. The sequence goes on from JBDTGD010000078.1 coordinate 2,707, forward strand.
TGCCTTACTGAACGAAGTAATAACCCAGGGAAGTACCAACCAAAAATATTCACGGATCCAGATAAAAAAGATGACCTGTACTATCATTGATAGTACAAACATTATCCAATATTTACCTACTGGTTGCGAGTTATCTTGAGTATTATCCATCAGAGAAGATTTTAGGCAAATATAATTGTAAATGTAATTAAGTGTATCACTT
>JBDTGD010000079.1:0-8897 GCA_039937595.1 Ginsengibacter sp.
TATCTGCAATACAGTTCCAATTTCTTCCAGGTTGGATTCTACATCCAAATTAGTCAGTTGGCTTTTTAGAATTGCCGAGATTTCATCGGGTTTAATGTCAACCATATTATTATCATTTTTTTTAAGGCTGCAAAGGTATGAAAACGAGAATCAATTTCAAAAGGAAAAAAGAGTTGATTCGTCAGGAAAAAGAAGAAATTTTTGAGCATTTAGGGGCAGTAATTCCCCCGTTTTATTGCAAATATCCATTTTGCAAAAAAATTATCAACCCTCTATGAAATCTCAATTGTTTTTCCATAAGATTGACCTTGATTTATAAAGGTTATTTGAAAAGAAATTCTGGAAATTTATTTCGAATGGGACACATACTCGCACCTCATCGTCATCTCCTTGAATTATTAATAAATAGTTTGAAATTATCCCCTTTATCTACAAGGCTTTCGATTGTTTTCTTCTCAAAAAGATTATTCAATTGCTGCTTTATTTCTTTGAATTCTGCATGCATGGGGCATGGATTTTTTTGGGTACAATGGCGTAACCCGATAACGCATTTTTTAAGAATGCTCTCATCGTTTAACGCTTTAAGAACAGAACTTACCGGCAATCTTTTTGATTTAGCAGTAATATAAAAACCTCCATTAGGGCCCCTTGTCGAGTGCAGCACTTTATCTTTCGTAAGCAACTGCAATATTTTTGCAGTAAATGGTTTTGGAGAGTCTATAGCTTTTGCGATTTCGTCAATACCTAGTTTATTATCTTCGCTTCCATGTTTAGCTATATAAATAGTCGCGCGCAATGCATATTCAGTAGTTTTTGAAAACATTTGTTCCGGTTAAAATATTGACAAAAATAAATGGAATTATTTCTTTTGTAAAATGCAATTATTTTCAGGAGATAAAATCTTTTATTACCAGCGCTTCATTATGAACCTGGTCTCTTGCTCCATACAGTAAAGTCACCGCTCCTTTTTTTATCTTATCCTTCAAAATTGAAACCGATTCTTTATTTTCTTTTAGCTCCCCGAGATATTTTTTTCTGAATTCAGGCCATTTATCAGGATCGTGGCTAAACCATTTTCTAAGTTCTGTGCTTGGAGCAATGTCTTTCAGCCAAAGATCAGCAGCTGCCTTTTCTTTGGTCAGACCGCGTGGCCAGAGCCTGTCAACCAGAACGCGAAAGCCGTCCGCTTTTTCCGGCTTTTTATACACTCTTTTGATTTTGATACTCATGATCAGATATTTTATTGGTGATTTATTTTGTAATAGAATTTTTCTAAAATTTCTTACTTTTCAGCATCAAATTATTTGTAATGGAATCAGTGCTTTCGCGATGATAGATGTAAGTAGGATTCTGAATTTTCATAATGCTGACACCCGCATTTTTTATTCTTTCAAAAAAATCGCCATCACTTCCCAATGGCATATCTTTAAATCCATTAAAGGAAACAGCAATCTCTCTTTTTATAAAGAATGTTCCTCCTATCTCACAATCCGACACGAGAATCATCTTATTAAAGTCAAATCTATCAGGCACATATTGCGTTCCTATGACCTTTAATCCTCCATGCAAGAATTCAATCCCGGGATCATTCATCAGTATAACTTTTCGCTCTTCGAGATGTGTTGGACTGTATTCATCATCCGAATCCAGAAAGGTTATAAATTTCCCTTTTGACAAAAGAATCCCTGTATTCTTTGAACTGGAATAGCCGGCGTTCTCTTGATGGAAATATTTAATTTTACTCCCGCTTACTAAATAAGGTAATACGGAAAATGCAGTATCATCGGTACTTCCGTCATCCACAATAATGGCTTCCCAATCTGTATCTGTTTGTGCAATTAAAGAATCTAATGCTCTTTTTAAAATATTAGCCCTATTATAAGTTGTTATAATTACCGAGAAAAAAGGGAATGCAGATTCATTATTTATGATTTCTTTTGTCATCATTTCATTGTGTTCGTACAGACGGGGACCGTCGGACCGAAAGTAAGGATTTTCGTTTGGCCGAAATACGGGTTAAATAAATTATTGAAATATATCTTCTACAAATTTACATCCAATTTGCCTGTGCGGGGATATAAGAGATTTTCGATTATGGAAAAGAAGAAGGCGCTTCTAAAATAAATTGTAAATACGTGGAATAAATTTTGATGGAATAAATTCGCAGTAACAATAAAACCAAAAAGGATGTCAACAAAAACAGTAATAATAACAGGTGCTTCCGGTAATCTCGGGCAAGCGGTTGTAAAAAAATTTAGTGATAAGGATTATAATGTCATTGGAACCATTCACAGTAAACAAGAACAAAAAAATTATGATGAAAAAAATGTAGAAGAAGTAGAACTGGATTTATTGAAGGAAGAAGACTGCCAGAAATTTGTGGATGGAATCGTTTTAAAAAATAAAACAATAGATGTGGCAATTTTGACCGCAGGAGGTTTTGCCATGGGTGACATTGCCAAAACCAGGACCAGCGATATTGCTAAGCAATACCAGCTTAATTTTGAAACCGCCTACAATATTGCCCGGCCGGTTTTTTTACAAATGATGAAGCAAGGCAGCGGCCGTATTTTTTTTATTGGCTCCCGCCAGGGATTAAATATATTAAAAGGAAAAGCCGCTATGGCTTACGGCCTTTCGAAATCGTTATTGTTTCGTTTGGCTGAAGTTTTGAATGAAGAAGCCAAAGGAAAAAACGTAGTGGTGAATGTGATCGTTCCAAGTACCATTGACACCCGTCAAAACAGAAAATCTATGCCTGAAGCGGATTTCAGCAGTTGGGTTGCTGCATCACAAATAGCGGATATTATTTATTTCTATTCAAGTGAAGAAGGGAAAGCCATAAGAGAACCGGTGATAAAGGTTTATAATAATGCTTAGATTTTGGGCAAGTACTTGTCCAAAACCTAATAAAAAAACTCAATTTGAATTCAGTTTATTCCGAAAGTATTTGCCTTATCATTTGATTTGTAAACCCCCATTCATTATCATACCATGCCATTATTTTACAAAGATCTCCATCTACCACGCGCGTCATTTCCAAATCGATAGTAGAAGCAAAAGCATTCTGAATAATATCGGTGGAAACTAATGGCTCATTAGATACCGCTACTACTTTTTTATAACGATCTGTAGCCGCCTCTTCTTTCAAGATAGCATTAATCTCTTCTGCTGAAGTTTTTCGTTCGGCAACAAAAGTGATATCAGAAATAGAACCAACTACCACTGGTGTACGAATAGCAATTCCATCAAACTTCCCTTCATACTGGGGTAATGTTTTGATAGTAGCAATGGCAGCGCCTGTTGATGCCGGCACCAGGTTCATCGCTGCAGCTCTTCCCATTCTCGGTTTCTTTTTTGAAGGCCCATCTACCAATGATTGCGAAGCAGTATAAGCATGAACTGTATTTAATATTGCTTTTTTAATTCCTATTCTCCTTCCAATAATTTCTATTACCGGGCTTATATTATTTGTAGTGCAGCTTGCACAAGAGAAAATTGCAACTTTTCCATCCTGCGTATTTACACCGTGTACAACCGTTGGCGTATCGATACTTTTTGTCGGCCCTGAAATTACCACTTGTTTTGCTCCGGCATGAATGTGTTTTTCTGCATCTTCACGATCGGTAAAAAAACCGGTACTTTCAATCACAGTATCTACTCCAAGATCTTTCCATGGCAATTCTGCCGGATTTTTTATTGACAGATAACTAATCTTCTTGTCCCCAACCTGCAGGTAGTTATTGTCAGCGCTTACTTCTTTATCATAAATGCCATAAACACTATCGTATTTTAAAAGATAAGCGGCATTTTCAATCGTCAATAAATCATTTACGGCTACCACTTCAAGTCCGGGTGTATCCATAATTACTTTTAAAGATGCACGCCCTATTCGTCCGAAACCATTAATTGCAATCTTTTTCATTTCATAAAAATTAAATTGTTTAAAAAAGAAAAATGTTTTCAAAAGCAGCTAAACTTCGCCCGGGGCAAATTTGTTACACAAATCAGATTCGCGAAATTGAGTGTAACCTGTCACCCGAAAGAGGCAGGTTTGTGGGAAAAATCATTTGGGCTTCAGCCTGGATTAAAACAATTACATATTTCGCGCCTGGTATAATTAGAACCGGCAACAGTAAAACAACTTTTATACAGAAATCCTATTTACGCCAATTGCTTCTTTTTCTTTTCATCGATAGCGTTCAATAATGTGGCGTACGCTTTATTAAATTTTTGCACTCCTTCTTCTTCTAATTGTTGAGTGATGTCATCAATATTGATTCCATTGTCATTTAACTGCTGTAATTCCTGCGTTGCTTTCATCAGGTTATTTTCCAGGTGATCCTGAGCTTTACCATGGTCCCGGAAAGCATCAATGGTTTCCATTGGCAGTGTATTAATAGTGTTGGGGCCAATCAACGCTTCTACATATTTTACATCACTAAAAGCCGGATCTTTTGCGCTTGTACTTGCCCATAGTACTTTTTGTTTTTTAGCGCCTTTCTTTTCAAGATTCCTGAAACGATCGCTGAAGAATACTTCTTTATAAATTTCATACGCTTTTTTTGCTGACGCAATAGCCACTTCGCCAACCAGGTTGTCCAATTTCTTTTCTTTTAAAATCGGATCAATCAACACGTCGATTCGGCTCAGGAAAAAGCTGGCTACAGAAGCAATACGATCAATCGGTTGATTATTTTTAAAACGATCTTCAAGTCCTGAGATATAGGCTTCTGTTACTTCTTTGTAACGTGGCAGACCAAATAATAAAGTGATATTGATATTAATCCCCTCGCTGATACATCGGCGTATTGCCGCCAGGCCTTCTTTTGTTCCAGGTATTTTTATCATCACATTATCTCGTCCCACTGTCTTCCATAGTTCTTTTGCCTGTTTTATAGTTCCCTCCGTATTGTTGGCCAGGTGTGGTGAAACTTCGAGGCTTACAAAACCATCAGTGCCATGTGCCTTGTCATAAACAGGTTTTAATATATCGGCTGCACGTTGAATATCGCTTGCTGCAAAACCGAAAAATATTTCTTCATTATTTTTTCCCTCGGATGCTAATTTTCTGATATCGTCATCATAATCAGAACTGGAAGAGACTGCTTTTTCAAAAATGGATGGATTAGAAGTAATCCCACACAAACTATCTTCATCGATTAGTTTTTGAAGTTCGCCACTATCCATTAATTTTCTATCAAAAGAATCGAGCCAGATGCTCTGGCCTAAATCGTGTATTTGTTGTAAGTTATTCATTGTAGTTATTTATTTTAATGTTTAAAAACCGTCAAAGTGTATGCCACTAAAGGTACTGAATTATAAAAATTTAAAAAAATGGTTTATAAGTTACTATTCCATTTATTCTTTTTCAGGTGGCAGATGCACTATCACAGGCGGTTTAGACCAATGCGGCGGTACATCGCCTGTAATCAGTAGTGGCATTGATGAAGAGATGCCTCCCAGGTAATCTACGGTATTTCTATATACTACTTTTTTTATCTTATAAAATCTTATTGCGTAAGAACACATAATGCAAGGTTCGTGGGTTGTAAATAAAACACATTCTGATAAATCGGTTGATTTTAATTTTTTTACTGCAATTCTGACGGCTTCTATCTCAGCATGGCAGGTAATGTCATTTTTACTTTTACCAGCTTCTTCCGCCTCACTTAATATTTCATCGTATCGTACAATGATGGCGCCAACCGGTGGATTTCCCTTTTCGGCAGCGGCCACAGCTAATTTTTCGCAAAGGCGCATATAATAATTATCATTTTTCATCAATTCTCAGTTTTTATTGCTCATTATTTTCATTTCGAATTGCCGGTTGCTCATCACCAGTTTTGCCAACACTTAAACTCCCCGACCAAAGTATATACAAAAATAAAAAGCACTTTTATAACCTTGCAATAAATAAAAGGTCTGAATAAGATTTTAAAGAATTTCTCGATTTACTGTAATTCCCTTCTTTTTAAAATAAACATCATTATATTTTTATACAATTTCATTATCGTTTCTATTTTTAATTCTACTTTTGCCGCAATCTCAAAATTGAATCAAAAATAGTTTTGATTCTTATGTTTAAATTTTTTTTTGAAAATGGTTGATGTAATTCTCGGACTCCAATGGGGTGATGAAGGTAAAGGTAAAATTGTAGATTATTTTGCGCCTGATTATGACATGATAGCCCGGTTCCAGGGCGGCCCCAATGCAGGCCACACGCTTTATGTAAATGGTAAAAAAATCGTGCTTCACCAGGTTCCATCGGGCATTTTTCGTGAAAACAAAATTAATTTAATAGGTAGCGGCGTCGTGCTTGACGCGGTAATACTGAAAAAAGAATGTGAATCAGTGGCTGCGTTTGGCGTTGATTACAGGCAATCTTTGTACATCAGCGAAAGGACGCATTTAATACTTCCTTCACACCGGGCTATAGACCGCGCCAGTGAAGCAGCAAAAGGGAGAGAAAAAATAGGTTCAACTTTAAAAGGGATCAGCCCCGCCTATATGGATAAGACCGGCAGAAACGGATTGCGCGTTGGGGATTTGCTGGATAATGATTTTAAAAAAAAATATGACAGCCTTCGCAAAAAACATCAGCAGATATTAGACAATTTTTCTTTTGACGAGGATATTTCTGAAGCAGAAAGTGAATTTTTTGAAGCGCTGGAATTTTTGAAAACACTAAAAATTGTGAATGGTGAATATTTTATAAATGATGCTATCACAAGTGGTAAGAGGATCCTGGCTGAAGGTGCACAGGGGAGTATGCTTGATGTGGATTTTGGCACGTTTCCTTTTGTTACTTCTTCAAACACAATCACTGCGGGCGTTTGCAGCGGTTTAGGGATTTCACCACAAAAGATTAAAGAGGTGATAGGTATTACCAAAGCATATTGCACGAGGGTGGGCAGTGGCCCTTTTCCTACGGAGTTACATGACGACATGGGCGAATTAATCCGGAAAAACGGCAATGAATTTGGCAGCACTACAGGCAGACCGAGACGCTGCGGATGGATTGATTTGGTCGCATTGAATTTTGCGTGCATGATTAATGGCGTTACTCAATTAGTTATGACAAAGGCCGACGTGCTTGATACTATTGATATTCTTAAAGTATGTCACCAATATAACATCAACGGAAAAGAAACCAGGCAGGTACCTTTTCAAATGGAAGGGAAGTCTGTACAGCCTTTGTACAAAGAGTTTAAAGGGTGGAAAACGGATATTACCGCCATCAAAGAATATAAAAATATTCCCGGCGAAATGGACACTTACATAAACTATATTAATACCACGCTGAAAGTCCCCGTAAAATTTATATCAAACGGTCCAGGTACCGATCAGATAATTGTGGCTTCATAATTGCTGATAATTAAACCTGATTTTTTTTTAAAAAAGTATTTATTATTTTTGGCTAATTAAAAAGAACATTGAAATTTTACAAAAAATAAATCCTTAGAAATTATGAAAGCAAAATCTGAAAAGGACAAAAATCTTTCCTCAAAAATCCCTGCAAAAGGAGCCGAAAAAGGTTCATCAAAAAAAGAATCCGAAGATTTAGATGATGATGATGACGACAACGACCTGGAAGAAGATACCGCTAAGAAAAAAGGTAAACCCGCTTCTTCAAAGAAAAAGAAAGATGATGATGATGACGATGACGATGATGTAGATGAAGCAGATGATGATTGGAACAAATCTGAAGATGATGATTTTGATCCTGATTTTGAAGAATTTGATATTCCTAAATCAAAAGGGAAAAAAGCAGGCAAAAAAGGAAAAGAAGATGATGATTTTGAGACAGATGACGATTTTAAAAGTCTGGATTTATTTGACGATGGTGATGATTTCGATACCGATGACGATTTTTAAATAAAAATCTTCCTACGCCTGAACCAAAATTTTGAAAAGGGAATATACTTCATACTCCATAACTGATTTTTATAATTTTAAATATCAATTGCTGGACTTCGCAAAGAGGTTCAGCAATTTTTGTTTTTTGGACAATAACGAATATGATTTTGATAAATCTTATGAATGTGTGGCCGGTATTGGAGCCATCAAATCAATAACTTCCGAAAAAGCAAAGAGTCTTAAGGAACTGAACGAGTTTAAACTTGAAACCAGCGATTGGATTTTTGGCCATGTGGCTTACGATCTTAAAAATAAAATTGAATCGCTTTCGTCTGAAAACCCCGACGAAATTGGCTTTCCTGACTTTCAATTCTTTGTTCCTGAAATAATATTGATTCTGTCAACAACAAAAGTGGAAATAGGAGTATTTCCCGGACAAGTTGCAGATCGGATTTTTGAAGAAATAATATCCTTCGTTACGGTCGATCAGGAAGCTTCGTCTATCTATTTGAAAAAACGATTCCCAAAAAACGAATATTTAGAAACGGTAAAAAGATTGCAACAACATATTCTCAGAGGTGATTGTTATGAAATATGTTTTTGCCAGGAGTTATATGCTGAAAATATTCAGATTGACCCGGTAAAAGTTTTTAAAAAATTAAGTGCGCTTTCTCCAAATCCTTTTTCTTCGTTTTACAGATCAGGAAAAAAATACCTCATGTGTGCCAGCCCGGAAAGATTTTTAAAGAAAACAAACAACACGATTATTTCGCAACCTATCAAAGGAACTTCCAGGCGCAACAATGCCGACATAGAAGACGAAGAGGAGAAGAACCTGTTACTTTTAAATGAAAAAGAGCGTGCAGAAAATACCATGATTGTAGATCTTGTGCGAAACGATCTAAGTAAAATTTGCGCGGAAGGTTCTGTTGCTGTAAAAGAATTTTTAAAAATATATTCTTTCCCGCAGGTACATCAAATGATTTCTACCATCAGTGGAACTCTCTGCGAAAACATTTCTTTTTCAGAGATTTTAA
>JBDTGD010000080.1:0-5109 GCA_039937595.1 Ginsengibacter sp.
GCTTTTCCGCTTGCTTCATTGATTCTTTTTTGTTTTTCACCCTCAGACAGAGCGATCGTTTGTTGCTTCTCGCCTTCGGCGCGGTTAATTTTGGCCTGCTTGTCGCCTTCTGATTCTGCTATCAATGCTCGTTTTTCGCGCTCTGCACGCATTTGCTTTTCCATAGCGTCCTTTATACTTTGCGGAGGTGAAATATTTTTCACTTCATATCTCGAAACTTTAATTCCCCAGGGACCGCTTGCCCTATCTACCGCTTCTACAATGGTGGCATTTACCGCTTCGCGTTCTTCAAAGGTTTTGTCCAATTCCATTTTTCCGATTACGCTCCGCATAGTTGTTTGTGAAATCTGAATTACAGCAAATCTGTAATTATCAATTCCGTAAGAGGCTTTCTGCGGATCAATAACCTGGAGGTACAACACACCGTCCACCTCTACAGCGATGTTGTCTTTGGTGATACATATTTGAGAAGCTACGTCAAGTGCCTGCTCTTTTAAGTTTTGCTTGTAAGCCACTTTATCAACAAAAGGGATTAAAATATGAAATCCCGCATCAAGTGCCCGGCTGAATTTACCCAATCGCTCGATGATGTAAACAGAGCGCTGTGGCACCACTTTGAATGTGGATAGAAATGCCACTAATAAAAACAGGATGATTACTACCAATATTATGGTTGATGCTGTCATAATTTTTTCGTTGATTTTACAATTAATAATATGCTTTCGTTTCCTGTGATAATTACATTCTCACCTTGTGCGATGGTATCTTCTGAGGCTGCCTGCCAGGTGGTCCCTTTGAAATCAACCTTGCCATTTTCTCCCGGCGAAATACCTGATAAGGCTTTAGCGGTTTTACCCAAAAATTCGTCTTCCAGAAGATCAGTAGAATGTTTTCTATTCCATAATATTTTTGAAAACCATTTCCTAAGTAAAAGGATACTCGCTATCGAACTGATTAAAAAGATAATTAACTGTTGGTTGATGGAAAGATCTATGAAAAGACAGAGAATCGCTACTATCCATGCTCCCACGGCAAAAAAGAAAAGGATAAGTCCCGGTAGCACAAACTCCAAAACGAAAAAAACAAACCCTATGATAATCCAGATAACAGCAGCAGTCAGAAAACTCTCCATTGAAATTTAGTTGTTTTGCAAAAAAATATTCTCAAATATAGAATTAATAAAAATAAAAGCGATAAAAAACCATGCCCATCTTACTAATTTGAAGTGTTGAGACGATTAAGATTTGACCTGAAATCTTTAAGATTGGAGAAGGATAAGATTAATGAAAACTTAAAATCATCCAATATCGAAAATCTTCGTTTTAGTAGCCGTTTATCTTAACAAAACTCACGATATTTGCAATAAAATTGCTCCCCCGAAGTTTATATCCGTTAAAAAAATATAAAATTTCCTTTAGCCATGAATGATTTTTCCTACATAACAAGTTCGCATCCCGCCTACATTGAAAATTTGTATTCTGATTTTAAAAAAGATCCCGAAAGCGTAGATCTTGACTTGCGAAAATTCTTTGAAGGATTTGATTTTGCTGTTTCCAACCAAAACGGGCATTCAAAGTCAGGCACAGACGTCGCAGCGCCTATGAGTGAATTGTCGGTGAGTAATCTTAATAAAGAGTTTAGCGTTTATCAACTTATTCTTGCTTACCGGGAAAAAGGCCATCTTGTTTCAAAAACAAATCCGATAAGAGAAAGAATAGACCGGCGGGCCAATCTCGGACTTTCCTATTTTGGCTTGAGCGATGCCGATCTTGAAACTCAATTTGAAGCGGGCAAATTTGCGGGGACCGGCAAGGCGTCTTTACGTACAATTGTTGACCATTTAAGAAAATGCTATACAGGCTCTGTTGGGATTGAATTTGATTCTCTAAATGATCCGAATAAAATAGATTGGATCATTAACGCGGCAGAGCATACCATGCTGGAGCCCGTGCCATTGGAACAAAAACGCAGAATACTTCAGAAGTTGAATGAAGGAGTGATGTTTGAAAAATTTCTTCAGACCAAATATGTGGGGCAAAAAAGATTTTCACTGGAAGGAGGAGAGAGCACCATAGCGGCATTAGACGCGATTATTAATACTGCTGCCGACAATGAAGTACAGGAAGTAGCAATTGGCATGGCGCATAGAGGCAGACTGAATGTGCTGGCCAATATCCTGGGCAAAACTTACGAGCAAATATTTACTGAATTTGAGGCAAATGCAAAAGTGGATTCTACTATGGGAAGCGGAGACGTAAAATATCATAAAGGTTACAGCAGCGATGTAAAATCTTATAGTGGCAAGACGGTTCATCTGAAACTTGCGCCCAACCCTTCACATCTTGAAGCCGTAGATCCTGTGGTAATTGGTTTTGCAAGAAGTAAAGCTGATGTAGTCTATAATAGTGACTATGATAAAATATTACCGATACTTATCCATGGCGACTCCGCTCTTGCCGGTCAGGGTATCGTTTACGAAGTACTTCAGATGAGCGGTTTGCAGGGATACCTTACCGGCGGCACGCTTCATTTTGTTATTAATAATCAAATTGGCTTTACGACCGATTTTGGAGATGCCCGCACCTCTAATTATTGTACCTCTATTGCTTCCGCTATCAATGCACCTGTATTTCATGTGAACGGCGATGATGTGGAGGCGGTTGTAAAAGTTTCGCAGATAGCCATGAAGTACCGGCAGGAATTTAACTCTGATATTTTTATAGATATGGTTTGTTATCGGCGTCATGGGCATAACGAAGGAGATGATCCTAAGTTTACACAACCAGGTTTTTATGCGCTTATTGATAAACAACCTAACCCGCGTGAGGTATATGTTGAATGGCTCAAATTGCATGGGGAAGAAGGCGCTGCAAAGGTGGCTAAGGAAATGGAAGAAAAATACTGGAGCGATCTTCAGGCACGTCTCGATGAATTGAAACAAAATCCGCTGCCGTACAGCTACCAAACCCCCGAACAATGGTGGCAAAGCCTTCGAAAAGCTACCCCTTCTGATTTTAACAGCTCGCCTATAACAGCTATTCCTAAAGAAGAAGTGGAAAAATTATTTCATGCCATCATGAAATGGCCGGACGATTTTACGCCTCTTAGGAAGATTAAAAAAATACTCCAGGATAAAATTACTTTATACGAAAATGAGCGAAAATTTGACTGGGCTACGGGAGAATTGCTGGCTTATGCAAGCGTGGTGAATGAAGGCAAGGATGTGCGTATGAGCGGGCAGGATGTAAGACGCGGCACATTCAGCCACCGGCACGCTGTTTTACGAGATGAAAAGACTGATGAATATTATAATCGGTTGAGCAGCATTTCTGACAAACAGGGAAAAATGCGAATATGGGATTCCCTTTTGAGTGAATTGGCTGTCCTTGGTTTTGAATATGGTTATGCCATGGCCAATCCAAATAACTTAGTTATATGGGAAGCGCAGTTTGGAGATTTTGCAAATGGTACGCAGACATTGATAGATGAGTTTATTTCCAGCGCTGAACAGAAATGGAATAGAATGAATGGCTTGGTAGTCCTGCTTCCACATGGTTATGAAGGCCAGGGTCCCGACCATAGCAGCGGAAGAATAGAACGTTTTCTACAGATGTGTGCCGAATTAAATATGGTTATTACCAATGTTACTACAGCTTCCAATTTCTTCCATTTGCTCAGGAGACAACTGGCGTGGCCTTTCAGAAAACCATTGATTAATTTTTCGCCCAAAGCCAACCTGCGTCATCCGGGCAGCTACAGCAAAATAGAAGAATTTACAAAAGGCGGTTTCAGGGAAGTACTTGATGATGACACAGTTACTGCTCCATCGGCCATCACAAAGGTTTTATTATGCACCGGGAAGATTTATTTCGATCTCAATGAAAAAAGAGAAAGCGAAAAGCGTAACGACGTTGCCATTATCAGGATGGAGCAATTATATCCATTGCCGCTGAACCAAATAGAATCTCTCTATAAAAAATACAGCAAAGCCATTTGGTATTGGGTGCAGGAAGAGCCACTGAATATGGGCGCTGCTTCGTTTTTGCGAATGAATCTTACCAGTATCAATTTTGGAGTTATCAGCAGGCAGGCCAGTGCTTCTACATCTACAGGATTTTCAAAAGTTCATAAAGAAGAACAGGAGGAAATTTTGAATACTGCTTTTTCTATTTAGATTAAAGATTGATATTGTGAAATCGGCCACGGTGAATAGCCTTTGATAAAAATGGAAAAAGGCAATAAATATTGATTTACTATAAAACGTTTGAAATCTTTGTTATGCTGCTGAAAGATTAAAACCGTGAATGATTTTTTAGTCGGTTAGATTCTTCTTCAGTCTGAACGATTGTCCTTAAATATGGGTTGGAATTCCAAAAATATATTTCTATGCAGTTTGCTTTTGTGTATTTCTCATTTTAGCTTAGGTTTGTAAATCTTAATAAATATTCATGTCAGTAGAAATAAAAGTGCCTACCGTTGGCGAAAGTATTAGTGAAGTAACCCTTACAAAATGGATTAAAAAAGATGGGGAATATGTGGAGAGGGACGAAGTCATAGCAGAATTGGAAAGCGAAAAAGCCACCTTTGAAATCAATGCAGAGAAAGCAGGTATTTTACACACAATCGCAAAAGAAGACGAAAATTTGCAGATAGGAGACGTGGTGGGTAATATAGATGATACGGCAGCAAAACCGTCAGCGAAAGAAGTACCTGCAAAAGACAAGAAGCAGGAAGCTCCCAAAGAAGAAACTAAAGAAGCTCCAAAAGAGGCAGCTAAATCTGAAGTTCATGCTGCAAAAGTGATTTCTCCTGAAGAAAATGAACCAAGAAGAAAAGAAGACGTAAAAGCTACTCCTGTGGCTGCAGCCATACTTGCCGATAAAAAAGTAGATTTATCAAAAGTAACACCTACCGGTACTCACGGCAGAATTACAAAGAGTGATGTAATGGACGCACTCGCAAATCCGGGCCGCGCCATCGGAAAAGAGCTGTTCGGCCGCGAAGAAAAGACTCAAAAAATGAGTAATCTTCGCCGCACCATCAGCCGCAGATTGGTGGAGGCAAAAAACAGCACGGCCATGCTTACTACTTTCAACGAAGTGGACATGG
>JBDTGD010000081.1:0-14430 GCA_039937595.1 Ginsengibacter sp.
TTAGGAGCAGCTTTTTTTGGGGCAGCCTTTTTAGGCGCGGCTTTTTTTGCAGCAGCTTTTTTAGGAGCGGCTTTTTTTGCAGTTGCCATGTTTTTAGAATTTAATTGTTAGTAAATAAAAACTAAAAATATAAACATTTTGTTAACTGCCAAAACTTATTTGAATTATTTTATGCAGTTGCTTCATTATTTTATGCAGTTGCTTCTGCAGCATTGACTGAAACGATTGTTCTATCGCCCTTACTCTTTCTGAATTGAACAATACCATCTACAGTTGCGAAGATGGTAAAGTCTTTTCCAAGACCAACATTTTTACCGGGATGATAAACTGTTCCGCGTTGACGAAGAATTATATTTCCTGAGGTAGCTGCCTGCCCTCCGAATATTTTTACGCCTAATCTTTTGCTTTGTGAATCACGTCCGTTTTTTACAGAACCTTCACCTTTTTTATGTGCCATATTCTTTTAATTAAAAAGTTTTCATTTTCTGAAATGTTATGCATTTCATATTCTTTTGAAAAGTATTCTTATGCAATACCTGTCACTTTTATGTGAGTGTACTGAGTACGATGGCCATGTTTTTTTCTAAAGCCTTTTCTCCTTTTCATTTTAAAAGCGATCACTTTTTCACCTTTGACCAATTCATTCAATATCTCTGCTTTTACTTTTACACTTGCATCGCCACCAACAGAAACTTTTCCATCGTTGTCGTGCAAAAGCACATCAGAAAATTCCATCTCATCACCTTTTTTTCCGTCAAGATGGGGAACATATAAACTTTGGCCTGGAGTAACCTTAAATTGCTGACCGGCGATTTTTACTATAGCAAACATACTTTTCCAATTTTTTTTGGAGTGCAAATGTATGATAATTCCAAACAATTCCTCCCACTAAATCTTTAAAAAGAATCAATTTTTCACTTTTAATATAAATCCCTGCTATACAATGCATAAAAAGAGTGCTTTATGGTAAATGTCTGGTTTTTTTGCCCGGATTCGCCTAATTTTCGTAAATGAATGCACTCAAAAGGATTTTTCGTTTTTGCTTTAGTATCTATGGATTTTCTGTTTTTTTATTGTTGATGTTTATCCTTTTGCCTTTATTTATATATGCGTTTCTGCAAAAACCAATTAAAAGTGGAAACCTCATCTATAAAATCTCCCGCTTTTGGGCGGATGTATTTTTTTTTCTTACTGGAATAAGGCACTGGAATATTTATGAAGAAGCACACGATAAGAGTAAAGAATACATTTTCGTAAGCAACCATATTTCTTACCTTGATATTCCGATGATGATGAAAGTGATAAGAAAACAGAATATTCGTATTCTTGGAAAAGCTGAAATGAATAAAATTCCCGTTTTCGGCTCTATTTATAAAAGAGGAACAGTATCGGTAAATCGTGAGAATGCAAATGCCCGGGCAAAAAGTGTCGACAAACTAATTGCATTTATCCAAGAGGAAATTTCTGTGTTCATTTGTCCGGAGGGCACTTTTAACATGACGAATCAACCGCTAAAAAGCTTTTACGATGGCGCTTTTAAAATTGCCATTGAAACCCAAAAACCAATCCGTCCCATTTTATTTTTAGATACTTATGACAGGTTGAATTATAAAAGCATTTTTTCATTGACTCCGGGAAAATGCCGTGGAATCTATCTTACCAAAACCGTTACCGAAGGACTCACTTTGAACGACGTTGCGATGCTTAAAAAAAAGATTTTTGATCAGATGGAAGAAGCGCTAATGAGGTATAACGCGAGTTGGATTAATAGAAATTAAAAATCTTTATTACGGAATTCATTAATTACCACTAAGACTATAATACGCAGAAAAATTTTAAAACAGGTCGACTTATGCTCACTTTTTTTCAAATATTTCTACCGGCAAGAATGTTTCACAAATAATAAAGTTATTTTGCAATATCAAATAATAAAGGAAAATAATGTGTGGTATTGCAGGTGCAATAAATGCCGGTTTTTCGTATGAAAATGTAATTCAAACCATGGGGCACCGGGGCCCTGATGAACAAAATGGGTATAAAAATAACAATGTAGATTTTTTTCATTTACGATTATCTATACTGGATATAGCTTGTGGTAAACAACCCATGCATCTTGGTGAAAAATATACAATCATTTTTAATGGAGAAATTTACAATCACCAGGAAATAAGAAAAGAGTTTGGTCTTGCAGGTCATACTTCATCTGATACAGAGACCTTGCTTCTGTTATACGATCGCTTTGGGACTGACTTCCTTCAATACCTTGATGGAATGTTTGCGTTTGTAATTCATGACAGAATAAAAAATCAATTATTTATTGCGCGCGATCGCGCTGGTGAAAAGCCTTTTTATTATTATTTCAATTCAAAGAAATTTGTTTTTGCCAGCGAATTAAATTGCTTAAAAAGCATGCTGATTCCCCTGGAAATTGAGACAGCTAATTTTTATCAATATTTACGTTTGGGATCTTTTTACCGCCAGTTTACACCTTATAAAAATGTAAAAGAGTTAACAGCGGGATCTTTTTTGACCGTGGATTGTAATACTCTTTTAATAAATGAAACGCGATGGTGGAACATTAATGATTACTATCGAAAAGAATCTAAAGATAAATTGGAAGACTGTTTGCAGAAAACAGATAACTTCCTTCATAAAGCGGTAAAAAGAAGATTGGAATCAAGTGATTTGGAAGTGGGCAGCTTTCTAAGCGGTGGCATAGACAGCGGATTGGTAACGGCTATTGCCAGTGAGTACAATAAAAGCTTGAAAACATTTACAGTATCGTTTGAAGGGGAATATGATGAAGCACCGCTCGCCAAATTAGTGGCTGAAAAATACAACACAAAACATACTGAAATTAGAATATCATTCGCTAATCTTAAAAATGATTTGGAAAAGATATTATCTAATTATGGTGAACCATTCTTTGATAGCTCAGCTATTCCCAGCTATTATGTAAGCAGGGAGGCAAAAAAATATGTGACAGTGATCCTTACAGGAGATGGCGCTGATGAACTTTTCGGAGGATACAGGCGATATGTCCCATTCGCAAAATATGATTTTTTTAAAAAAAATTTTTTAGTAAAAGGAGGAGCTTCATTTGTTAAGAATGCATTTCCTCCCTCTAACAATAAAAAATCTCTGCATAATTATTTATACCGCCTTGCATCATTAGCTTCCAATTCAGACCTGGAAATTTATCTTTCCGCAGGTGTGGATATTTTTGAAAATTATGAGCAATATCTAATCAATCCGGGTTATGATTACCTTGAGGAAGTAAGAAATGATTTTGCTAAAATCGCTGAAAGCGATTTATCAGGATTAAGAAAAATTATGAACCTCGATTTCGACACCAATCTGTTTAGCGATTTGCTGGTAAAGATGGATATAGCTACCATGGCCAATTCACAGGAAGGAAGAAGCCCTTTCCTTTCCAAAGAAATATTGGAGTACATTCCTTCGATTCCGGATCGATATAAAATAGAAGGCAAAAACACTAAATTCATGCTGAGGCAACTCGCAAAGAAATACCTTCCAGCCACTTTAATAAATCAACCTAAAAGAGGATTTGAAATTCCTTTAAAGAAATGGATTGACAATGAATTAAAAGAGCCGGTTTTTGATTATCTTTCATCTGATAATAATTTTTATTCAAATTTTGTTCAACCCCAATTTGTAAAAGATCTTTTGACAAAAAAAATTAAAATTGCTGATGAGAAAAGAGCAAAGATTCTATGGACTCTTCTATCATTAGAGATTTGGTACAAAAAAGTTTACCAATGAATGCTATTGAGCCAAAAAAGAAAAAAATAGCGGTTATAGAAAACGGACTTTTCTCCACCTACACCATGAGAGACGGTCTTATGCAACGTCTTTTAAAAGAAGGTTATGATGTGACTATTCTTACTCACACCAATAGCTTCGAGTCCCAGGTAGAAAAAACCGGGTTGAAAGTAATCAATATCGGCTCGGGAAATTTGAATCCTTTAAAAGTTTCAAAGTATATTTTCAATTTATATAGAGCTTTAAAAAGATTACAACCCGACGTCTGCCTTACATTTAGCATAAGGCCAGCCATTTGGGGTAACTTCCTAACCCGATATTTAAAAATACCAACAATCACAAATATCACCGGTGTTGGCCCATTGTTCACCAGTCAAAACTTTGCCTACCGCGTCGCACGTTCAATATATCGTTTTGCATTACAAAAGACGATAAAAGTATTTTTTCAAAACTTTGACGATATGAATCTATTTATTGAAAACCGATTCGTCAGTAGAGAAATTGCAGAAAGGATTCCAGGTTCAGGCGTAGATTATAAAAAATTTCATCCAATGTATTCGGAAGAGAAATTGCACGACGATCAATCTTCCAATGGATTTAATTTTTTATTTATTGGTAGATTAATTAAGGATAAAGGAATATTCGAATTCGTAGATGCCGCAAGAATAGTTCGGAAGAAATATCCAAACGCTATTTTTAATGTAATAGGCCCATTCTGGCATCAAAATCTAAAATCAAATACTATTAGAGAATCAGATCTTAAAAACTGGATCACAGAAGGAATTATAGATTACCATGGAGAAAAAAAAGATGTAAGGAAATTTATTGCCGCTGCCGATTGTGTGGTTTTACCGTCTTATCGCGAAGGAACATCTAATATTTTGCTGGAAGCAGCAAGTATGGAAAGGCCTATAATCACCTCAAATACCACAGGATGCAAAGAAATAGTGGACGATAATATAACCGGATTTTTGTGTAGAGTAAAAGACAGTAATGATTTGGCAGAGAAAATGGAAAAGATGCTTTTATTATCTCCTGAGGAAAGAGAAAAAATGGGTGAAAAAGCAAGAGAAAAAATCATAAAAGAATTTGATAAAGAAATTGTTCTTGAGGCCTATTTAACAGTAATTGAGCAAGTTTTAAAAAAAACTGAACCTGTTAAGGTTTTGCAAATCCATTAATTTAAACCTTTTGATTACCAAGAAGTCTTACAGACAATTATAATTTTGTTGCAGAGATAAATAAATTTATGACCCAAATCCAGAATGACCAGGAGCTTTTAGAGCTTTTTAGGAATCCTGCAACAAAAGAGCAGGGGTTTACAGGTATTATAAAAAAATATCAGGAAAAACTATATTGGCATATAAGAAGAATGGTGATAAGCCATGACGATACCGACGATGTTTTGCAAAATATGTTTATTAAAGTATGGAAGGGTTTGGATAATTTTCGCGAAGACAGCCAACTTTATACCTGGCTATACCGGATTGCCACTAATGAATCGCTAACTTTTTTAAACCAGCAGAAAAAAAGAAATACCGTTTCACTAAGCAATGATGAAAACGGGTTGAGCAATAGACTAAGAAGCGACACTCACTTTGATGCCAATAAACTTGAATGGAAACTCCAATTAGGAATCCAATCCTTACCTGAAAAACAAAGGTTGGTTTTTAATCTTAGGTATTATGATGAAATGCCTTATGAAGAAATGAGCCGCGTTTTGGACACAAGTGAAGGTGCCTTAAAAGCCAGTTACCACCATGCGGCAAAAAAAATTGAGGAATTTATATTAAATCATTAAACTAAGTACAGTATAAAACGTCTGAGAATTGTGATGGAAAAAACATCAGAAATATTGAACGAATTACAGGATATCAGTCCCTTCCTGGCCAATATAGATAAGATAAATGTTTTCGAAGTTCCTGAAGATTATTTTAAGCTTCTTGATAAAAGAATCTCCACTATCGTTCTTCTCACCGGGACTAAAAGAAATGAAATCCAAAAGGTTCCTGAAGGATATTTTGAGGGATTGAGTAATAAAATTCTTTCAGCAATTAAAAATACAGAAGACGCTAAAGGAGAAATTAAAAATATCTCACCTGTTTTATTTTCTTTAAAAGATAAACGCACATTTACAGTTCCGGAACATTATTTCGAAAATTTCAGTGATACTGTTTTCACGAAAATAAAGCCTGAGAAAGCTAAAGTTATTTCTATCAATAGAAGCACAAGATGGTGGAGATACGCAGCAGCAGCTGTGATTGCATGTATTATAATGATTGGGGCGTTACAGATTTTTAATAAAAAATCTATAAGTGATAATGCCGGTCAAATTTCACTGGCTTCGGCTAATGTTCCGGATTATATAAAATTATCTTTCCAATATAAAACTCCTGCGCAATTGGACAATGGTATAGCTTCATTAAGCGATGCTGACATTGTCAATTACCTGCAGCAGCATGGCAATGTTTTGGACGATGACTTAATAAGTAATAATATTGATACCACAGAACTGCCGGATGCAGCCGATTATTTAATCAACGACAATACCTTGAACAATTTTTTAAAAATGGATAATGCTAATGCCCAAGGCCAATAATAATGTAATAATGAAGAAATATCTACTCATAATTTTAGCGATCGTTGGAAGTGTTTCATTTGCGAATGCGCAGAAAGAAGGTAGCCAGAGGTCGGAAAAAATACAAGCATTAAAAATTGCATTTATTACACAAAAACTCCATCTTACCTCTGGAGAAGCAGAAAAATTCTGGCCGGTTTACAATGAATATACCGACGAAATTAGAAATTTGAGGCTTAATAATAAGGACGGAGACGTACTTGGTAATGAGCAAAGACTACTAGACATCAGAAAAAAATACAAACCTGCCTTTGAAAATATTTTAGGCCCACAAAGAATAAATGACCTCTTTAATGCTGAACGGGAGTTCAGAAATGTGCTAATAAAAAGGCTCAAAGAACAACGGCAACAAAACAATAGGTAGGTAGGTTAAGCCCCGAGCAACGCCTTTCATAAAAAATTATAATGCTTAAAATACAAATCTTAAATATTTATTTGTTTACTATTTGGTAGTCGGATAATATTGCCCACAAGTTTTAAAAGAAAAACTGCTGATCAATTTTATTATCCTAAACATCTTACTGCTTTGTCAAGAGCTATAATTTTCCATTTTTAGAGGATTTTTCTATCCAAACCAGTGCGATATGTCTATATTATAAATTTTTTTTTATTAAAAAATTGAAGAACGTGAAATTTCTACTACATTTGTCCTTAGGTGTTTTTCATAGGTTAGCAACGGCCGGCCCTTTTTAGGGCAGGCCTTTTTTTATATATAACATTAAAATTGATACGAAGGATATTTTATATCATGATAAAAAAGAAAAGTCCACTTTTCTTTTTCTCCCTGTTGCCACCATTTTTGTCTTAACTGTAGTGCCGCAGCTCCATCATAGTCATACTTGGCTTTGAAGCGGCTTTTCATCTGGTGCAATTGTGGGGCAACATCACCACCAAAGAAAATAATTTTTCCGTTTTCGTTTATTTTAAAAACCTGGTGAAAAGGACAATGCGCACCGGTAACCTCATATTGAATATAATTATCTATGTCGCCATCTCCCTCAGTAAAATTTACTTTTCCATTTTTCTCCAGCAATAAAAAATTATTTCTATCGTAAGAAGAACCCCCTTTTTCCATTGCATAATTCCACTCATTCTTATTAATATAATAGGTGGCATTTTCAAAACTAACAATCCTCTTATTGGGTTGGGCGATTCCTCCTGTATGGTCTTTATGAAGGTGCGAAAGAAGAACCTTTGTAACATCAGATGGGTTAAGGCCATTCGCTGACAAATTTTTATGAATTTGTAATTTTCCGGCTTCATCTCCTAATCCAAGTCCGGTATCCAACAAAAGGATGTCTTTCGAAGTGATAATTATAAAAGGCTGGATCTCTACCAAAATGCTTCCCTTATTTCTTCGCTGGAGATCATCTTTTTCTATGTTAAAAGGAATAAAATTTTTTGTTTGATCTATTGTGAATGCGCCTTCGCTAAGTGGAATTATTTTCATTTAATGGTTTTTGTATTTTTCTGAATCTAAAGCCACACAGTAAAGGAACCTGTCTGCCAACAAGGGCAGGCAAGTAACAGGAATTTTTATTTACTTTTTCTAAACAATCCTGATCTAACCCCTCTAAACTTTCCCAATTACCGCAATACCATGTGCCTGTCTGCATCCAACCTTACCAATATAAAAATCAGGATCGTAAAAGTTAATAATGATGAGCCACCGTAGCTCATCAATGGCAGTGTAATACCGATAACCGGGGCCAAACCAATCGTCATACAAATATTAATAGTTACGTGAAAAAAAATAATTGCTGCCACGCTATAAGCATATACTCTGCTGAAAGTGCTTCGCTGTCGTTCTGCTAAAAAAACAATCCTAAGCATGAATAATACATACAAGATAATAATAAGGCTGCTTCCCCAGAATCCAAAATTTTCTCCAACTGAAGTAAAAATAAAATCTGTGTGTTGTTCAGGAACAAAATCTCCCTGTGTCTGAGTACCTTTTAAAAAACCTTTTCCCCACAAACCTCCTGAACCAATTGCAATTTTGGATTGTTTTACGTTATAATTCTCTTTGGCTTTTGTATCTTTTTTTGTTTTGCTCTGTTCGACCTGGTCCTCTTTACTAAGTTTTACAGTCTCCGCATCCGGTACATAGTCTACGCCAAATGTGTTCATTATTCTTTCTACCTGGTATTGATGCAATACATGTTTAAAAATATAAGGAACCGCAAATCGTTGAATTCCTACACACAACCCCCACAATCCCAAAACAATTATTAAAACACCCTTATCCCTTTTTATTTGCTTGCGCAAAAAATAAATAGTGCCGACCGCAATAACGGTAAGGATAATTGCCAACGTATTTTTTTCAACTAAGATGGTGGCTATCACGAGCACTGCAAATGAAAAACCAATAATCAGATAAACAGGTGGCAACCCCTCGCGATACATAGGAATGAGAAAAGCAAAATAAACCAACGCCAATCCGGTTTCATTTTGAAAAAGAGAAAATACAGCCGGTGTCAAAGCTATAGCTGCGGCAACTAATTGTGACTTCGTATTTTTGAAATTTGTCTCCGGTCTGGATAAATATTTCGCCAGTGCGAGCGCGGTAAATATTTTACAGGTTTCTACAGGTTGTAAATTAAAAAATCCTAACGGGATCCATGATTTTGATCCATTGATATCTTTTCCTAAAACAAAAGTAGCCATCATGAGAAGAATTCCAAAAACGTAGCTAAGATTAGCTGTTGCCGTGAATAATTTACTATCAGTAAGTAGAATAAAAATAGCTACAACTGATGATATTCCCAGGAACAACAGCTGCCTGGAATAGTTCTTTTTAAGCCCCACGATATTCAGCCAGATATCGTCGGTGCTATGATATTCTACAGAAAAAATACAAAGAACACCGATAGAGACAATAATGATATATAGCCAAACTGTTACCCAGTCTATTCCTTTAGATATAATTGCCTGATCCCGCATTAAAATAAAAAAAATTTTTAGTGTAAAGAATCATTTTTGTTCGGCCCTTTTTGGTCATCAGGCAATACTGCATTTAAAGAGTGACTTTTTATGGCTTCTTTTTTTCCTGGCAATGTATCATTATTTGACTGGTCTTCCTTATTAATTTTGTTCAACTCATCCAACGTGTTGCGATTATCGTCTTGTTCTATCCCCATGGTATCATTTAAAGGTTCTATATCCGACTCCTTTATAAGATTTTTAGAATTCTTTGCATGCGCAATGGAATCCTGCTTTCTAATTTCGTCCAAAATCTGTGGCGGCATCAGATTTAGTTTTGAAATAGTTTCCACCCTCGCCTTTCTATCCGGCTCTGTGATAGAATCTTTCAGATATTGTTCAATCATGAGACTCGCGATAGGTGCAGAGGAATTGGATCCAAAACCGGCATTCTCACATATAACAGCAATGGCTATCCGAGGATTCTCCCTCGGTGCAAAAGCTGCAAACAAGGCATGATCTTTTTGCTTTATGCCTTTATAATAATTTTCCGCAGTCCCTGTCTTACCACAAACTACAATCCCCGGAACCTTCGCTGCTGCGCCCGTTCCCCTTTCCATTACACCCTGCATTCCATCAGCAACGGCATCAAATATCGAATCCGGAATATTTAAGGGGCGATGGCGCAGTTTGAATGAATCAAGCATCCCAAATTTATCGCCTCCATCAATTGAATCTATCATGTGGGGAGTTATATACCATCCGCGATTAGCAAGATAGGCCATCTCATTGGCTATCTGCAGAGGAGTTACACTCACTTCTCCCTGGCCTATACTAACCGAACGAAATGTACAAAAGTTCCAATGCCCTTCTCCATAAATTCGGTTATAAGTTTTGGGCGTAGGTATTATTCCACTTCTTTCTGAAGGCATATCTATTCCTAACCGATTCCCAAGTCCAAAAGCATACATATAACTATCCCATACCTTTAAAGCACTATCTGAAGATCCATACGCCGGGTTATTAATACAGCGCTGCATTACATTTGCGAAATAAGTATTGCATGATACAGTTATACCTTCTTTTAAATTAAAATTCCCGGGATCGAGACACCCCATCGGCTTGCCACACCCATAAAACGCACCGGTACATAAAAATCTTGTCTGGGGCGTAATAACTCCCTCCTGCAATCCAATTAATGCCTGTAAAGTTTTAAAAGTAGAGCCAGGGGGATAAGTAGCACTAACAGCCCTGTTAAACAATGGGAGACGGGGATCCAGAAATAACTGTGAAAAATGTTTTCGTCTTTCAGAGCCAGTTAACAGATTGGGCTTATAAGTAGGGCTACTTACCATTGCAATAACACCGCCTGTCCTGGGATCGATGGCCACAACTGCTCCTACTTTATTTTCCATCAAATGTTCGCCCAACATTTGCAAATTAATATCAAGTGACATGTGCAGATTCTGTCCTGGAACTGGTGCAGTGTCATACTTTCCGTTTTCAAGGTGGTCAGTCAGACGGTTTTTATTATCTCTTTTCCAGTATTCTATTCCTCTCTGCCCCATTAATACTTTTTCATATCTACGTTCTAATCCTGTTTGACCTGCATAATCCCCTATTTGATAACCTGAACCTTCGTGTTTTTTTAGAAACGCCGGGCTTACTTCTGATAAATAACCAAGCACATTTCCTGCAGCGTCATAAGGATAATCCCTTACAGGCCTCTCCTGCAAATAAAAGGCCGGCACAAGCTTGTACATACTCTCATTTATCCTTGCGATTTTTTCTTCTGAAAGCGATGACTCAAATACTGATGGTCTATAGCTCCGGTTTTTGATAATCGCTGTGACGATCCTTTCTCTATACTCCGCCGTGTCTATATTTAAAATTCGGCATAAGTCCGCTGTGTCAAGATGCATACTGTACAACTTTGATGGCGTTACCATCAAATCATAAATAACCGTATTCCGTAAGACAGCCCGTCCTTTTCTGTCAAAAAGAATTCCCCTGTTGGGATATACTACTTTCCTGAATCTGCCCTGCTCATTAGCCATTACAGAATATTTTTTATCAATTATTTGCAGGCTAAAAAGCCTTGCAATAATGATCAGCCCCATAATCAGGAACATCGCGATAATAATATTTTTCCGGGATTGGTTAAACACAGCTAAATTTAAATGAGATTGTTTGAGGGTAACAAAGATTTTTAAATTACAAAATTAATAAGTCTAAGCCGTATTTGTCCTAAATCTTTGCTTCCTTACAAATATTAACTCTATCAACAAAACCATCAATAAACTTATTGCGGTGGAAGATAAAGATTTTACCATAAAATAAAAAAAGCCGCCTGTTTGCAATGCCTGCAAAAAGAAAAGAAAACTGTTATGTGTAAAAGTTAGAATGGCTACGTAAGTAAAATAAGGCGTAAAGCCTAAGCTTTGGATAGATGGCTCATTGTAATTCTTTTCCACGCCTTCCTGCGAAATAAGAAGATTAATCAGAAAGGGGCGCACATACGCTATCAAAACGCAGGACGCAGCATGCAGGCCGTAAGAATTTGTAAAGCAATCAAGTGTAAAGCCTAGCGCAAATGCTAATATCATTTGCACCAACCGGTTCATTTTAAAAGGAAGCCATAAAATAAACAGAAAATAAATATATGGCGTTATTAATTGGTGCAATGGGGGGATTTGGTCAAGCACATATACCTGTACCAATATGAAAAGGCAGAAACGGACAATATTTTTAATTAAGTTGCTCATTTGCTCTTTACCTTCTTTAATAGTTTTTGCGGTTCTTCTTTTTGGAGATTGTTGATTACATATGAATACTCCACGGTCTCAAAGTTTGCCGCAGGGTTTAGCCTAACCGTGTAAGTATTACTGCTTCTGTCATTAATGATGTCTTTTACATATCCTACCAGCAATCCCTTCGGGAATTTATCTGAAAAACCACTGGTGATAACTGTATCGCCGGTGGAGATTTTTGCAGATTTTGAAACATCTTTCAGATATAAGATGCCAGGGGTCTTGCTGTCATAAATTACCGTGCCTGTTTCGCCACCTCTTTTCAGCCTTGCACTAAGGTTGCTTTGCTCATGGAATAAACTCATCACCACGGCATAATTATTACTTACATCTACTACAGTTCCTATCACGGCATTATTTAAATCAATAACACCCATGTCAGGAGTGACTCCTTGTAGTGAGCCGCGATGCAATTCAATATAATTATTGGTTTGATTCACCGAATTATAAATAACTTTAGCCTGCATATATAAATACTTCCTTTGCGTTTGGATGGAATCCACTTTCAAGGTGTCAATGGCTACTTTATTTACAGTGTCGGGTATCTCGTAATCTTGTTTTAATCGATTGTATAATGTCTCATTGGCTTTTACCAATGAATCGTTTGTCTTTTTTAACTGAAAATAATATTGAACACTATTGAATTTCTTATTGATGGCACCCGTGACTTCATTGGCTGTTGCCGAATAAACCGCATGGTGATAGTGATTATAACTGAATATCATATAAAATGATAATCCCATCAGAAATAAGAAGAAAATGAATGTGAAGTAAATGCGGATAAAAATAAAAATGTTGCGCATGATTTTATCCCTGCTGCTGCGTTAAAAAAACAGCGATTTAATAGAATTCAAAATAATTATTCTGCAAATTTAATATTCATTGAAGTAAAAACCAGATTGGTCAATTAATATTTCAAAAAAATTATCTCATCACAAAAGGGTACCTGTCATAATGTTTTAAAGCCAGGCCCGTGCCCCGAACAACGCTTTTTAACGGATCGTCGGCAATATGAACAGGTAATTTTATTTTCGCTGCCAATCTTTTATCCAGTCCACGAAGCAAAGCGCCGCCGCCGGTTAGGTACAAACCTCTTCTATAAATGTCCGAAGCCAGTTCGGGAGGAGTAGTTTCAAGGGCTTTTAAGATTCCTTCTTCTATTTTGAAAATTGATTTATCAAGCGCTTCGGCTATTTCCTGGTAGCTTACCATTATTTGTTTCGGAATTCCGGTTACAAGGTCACGTCCGTTAACAGGCATATCATCCGGCGGATTGTCAATATCTTTCATGGCTGCGCCTATTTGAATTTTTATTTGCTCGGCGGTGCGTTCCCCTATCAAAAGACTATGATAACGCCGTAATGCTTCCATAATATCTGCGGTAAACTCATCGCCTGCAACCCTAATAGATTGATCGCACACAATACCGGCCAAAGCAATTACAGTAATTCCAGTAGTGCCGCCGCCAATATCAATAATCATATTCCCAACCGGCTCTTCCACATCAATGCCAATGCCAAGTGCGGCAGCCATAGGCTCATGCAAAAGATAAACTTCTTTGGCACCTGCCTGTTCAGCACTGTCTCTCACCGCGCGTTTTTCTACTTCGGTGATGCTGCTGGGTATGCAAATCATCATGCGCCAACTTGGAGGGAATAAGGGTTTTTTAGGATATATTTTCTTGATCATTTCACGGATCATCAATTCCGCTGCGTTGAAATCCGCGATCACACCATCTTTTAACGGACGAACTGTACGAATACTTTCATGGGTTTTCTCATGCATCATTAATGCCTTTTTCCCCACGGCCAGAATGTTTTTGGGGTTGTTTCGGTCCAATGCTACAATGGAAGGCTCATTTACAACCACTACGTCATTATGAATTATAAGGGTATTCGCAGTGCCAAGGTCAATGGCAATTTCCTGCGTGAAAAAATTAAAAAGGCCCATGTTTTATTTGAGGTATTGAAAAATTACTAATGCCTGCAAAGTTGTGGAAATAATTTGGAATTACAACCTTTTACTATTGAAGGTTTTTATATGAAACGCAATTAGAAATTCCAAATTGTTTTAAAGTTAAATTTATTTATATTATTATTTTTTGAAGTGTTTAAAATTATTGAATAGATAAATGTTGACTGCAATTTCAAGACCGCATCTTGTAATACAGTAAACGAACAATTTTCGAAGATTTTCGTTCCTGCATTATATTACAAAATAAAGCGGAAATTCATTTGACTTTAGAGTCGTAACAGAGAAACAATAATTGAACCAATT